>CALPWM020000325.1 GCA_943327275.2 Chitinophaga pinensis | reverse complement strand
TAGTGTGGACAGACGGAACTTCCGCCGTTGTGTACCGTCCTGCGTTGAATACCCGCATTTTCATTGTGCAGGAAAAACCGTCTGGTATGCATTCAGCTTCCACAAATAGAACTGGATTTTTTAAAGATATCACAGATATCAGCATGCTGAATTTTGTTCACCAGGAGAATGAGTTTGTTGACTTCAAAGCTGAGGTACTCTTGCCCTATCAGCTCTCTAAAATGGGACCAGCACTGGCAACGCAGGATGTCAATGGCGACGGACTGGATGATGTTTTTGTAGGAGGTGCTATCGGCCAGTCTGCAGTCTTGTTTATCCAGATTGATGGAGACCGGTTCGTTCGAGCAACAGTTCAGCCATGGGAAAAAGAGAAGGATCAGGAAGACGTAAAGGCAGTTTTTGCAGACCTCAACAAAGACGGTCATCCAGACCTTTACGTAGTTTCCGGTGGTAATGAATACGACGAGAATTCCCCGGAATACCGCGACAGGATTTATGCCAACGACGGGAATGGCAACTTTGCTCTGGTTCCAGACATCTTGCCCAAGACCATGATAAGCAGCAAAAATGCCATCGCATTTGGCGATATTGATGGAGATGGAGACATGGATCTTTTTGTTGGTGGGGGATATAAACCAGGGGCATTCCCTGAAGCAGCAAGAAGTTTTCTGTTGCGCAATGATTCCGAAAAAGGTGTTTTTAGGTTCATGGATATTACAGCAGCATGGTCTAAAGATCTCCTGTTTCCTGGGATGATTCATGCTGCATCCTTACAGGATTTCAATGCTGATGGCAAAATTGATATTGTACTGGCAGGAGAGTGGATGCCCATCAAAATCTTTGCCAATACCGGATCTGGATTCACTGACATGACCGCCAGTCTGGGCTTCAATGATACTGGTCTCTGGTCTTCTTTGTTTATTGATGATGTCAATAAGGATGGCTATCCAGACATCATTGCTGGCAATGTGGGCAACAATTTACAGTTCAAGGCCTCAAAGGAAACCCCGATAGAAATGGTTGTAACAGATGTTGATGACAACGGGTCTCCAGAAGTATTGTTTTGTTATTATATCAACGGGAAAATGTATCCTGCCGCTTCAAGGGATGAGTTGCTGGACCAGGTGGTTCCACTCAGGAAAAAGTTTATCAAGTACCATCAGTATGCGACAGCAGGAATCAATGATATCGTTCCGGCCCAGAAATTGAAGACAGCAAAAACCCTTGACCTGACTGAACTTCATCATGTTGTGTACTTGAGTGATGGTGCGGGTAAATATGTAAAAAAGCGTTTGCCCAATGATGTTCAGGTGTCCCGTATCTTTTCAGTCAATCGATTGGCTTTGCGGGGCATGGATACTGCCTATCTTCTCACCGGAAATTTTTATCCCTGGAGAACACAATGGGGGCAGAATGATGCAGGGTATGGGAGTTTGATTCAATTCAAGTCAGATAAATTGATTTCCTTATCAAACATTGAAACTGGCCTATACATTGATGGTGATGTCAGACAAACTGCAGTAATCAGTTCATCAGACAACGGGCGATTGATCATCACTGCAAAAAACAATGGCAAAGTTCAGGTTTTGAAAATACGCGAATGAAAATAACATCAAAGTCATTTGTTTTCTTTTTCTCTCTCATTTTTGTACACACAACTTTGGTTGCACAAAAGCGTGAACTGCTTGTTCATCGGGCCCAGCAGGCCATTACCAATGTTATCGTTCACGATATATTTTCTCCCCCAGTTGCCAGCAGGATTTATGTGTATGCAAGTATTGCTGCGCATGAATCTTTGGTTGCATCTGGTAAATCGCATTCTTTTCATGCCCTGAGAAACGATTTTATTCAACCCAGTCCTCTGGCATTTGAAGGACGGGTTCATCCAGAAGCAAGTGCAGTATATGCCATGATGTTGACAGCATCCAAGTTGGTATTTTCTGAGGCCAGATTACTGGACTCTATGTCTGTCATTGCTGCTGCATTCAAAGACGTTGAGCCTGCACGCCTTGCAGCTTCGATGGAATGGGCAACAGTAGTGTCCAATGCGGTTGTATTGTGGTCCAAAACAGATCGCTATGCAGACACCAGAAAAATGCGGCGTTATTCATTGATCAAAGACAAGTCTGCATGGTCTCCAACGCCTCCGGGATATTTTGCACCTGTTGAGCCGCATTGGGGGAAAATGAGGACCGTTGTATTGGATACCTTGTCCAACTTCCAACCCAAACGCCCCATCCCCTTCAGTGATTCTACCGGTTCTCCATTTTACAGACAGGCTGAACAAGTGTTTCGCCATACAAAGACCATGCCCAGAGAAGACTCAGCCATTGCATTGTTTTGGGATTGTAATCCGTTTCATCTTACTGTTCAAGGGCATTTGAATTTTGCCACAAAAAAGCTATCCCCAGGTGGGCACTGGATGAGTATTGCGGGTATTGCTTCCAGGCAAAGCAATGCATCCCTTGAAAAATCCCTGCAAGCCTATCTTTTTACTTCCATTGCTTTGTATGACGCATTCATCAGTTGCTGGGATGAAAAATACAGGAGCAATGTCATTCGGCCTGAAACCTATATCAATGCTTATTTGGATCAAGGCTGGCGCCCACTATTGCAAACACCTCCATTTCCGGAGTACACCAGTGGCCACAGTGTAATCAGCGCTGCATCTGCTGTAGTGTTGACCCAAATTTTTGGTCCTGATTTCAAATTTCGTGATGATACAGAAGTTCCTTACGGTCTTCCAATAAGGTCATTTACTTCTTTTTGGCATGCAGCGAATGAAGCTGCCTTAAGCCGTTTCTATGGCGGCATACACTACAAGGGTTCGATTGAAAATGGTCTCAAACAAGGAGAACTGATCGGATTGAAAGTTGTTCAATCCATGAAGCAGCGGTTTAGGAAATGAGTTGAAGGAGCGAGACGCGTTGAAGAGGTTGAGGGGGTTGAAGAGGTTGAAGTTATTGTTTAGAGAGGTTGAGGGAGGTTTAGAGACGTGAAATACATTTAAATGGTCATTT
>CALPWM020000324.1 GCA_943327275.2 Chitinophaga pinensis | reverse complement strand
CACTCCTTACGGTGTGTTTGTTGAACTTGAGCCAGGTATTGGTGGTATGATCCACATCAGCGACCTCAGCTGGTTGAAGCGTTACAATCATCCTACAGAGTTCACCAAGTCAGGAAGTCAGATTGACATCATGATTTTGAACATTGACAAGGAAAACAGGAAGCTTCAACTTGGACACAAACAACTCGAGGAAGATCCTTGGAATGCCCTTCAAGAAACCTTTGCCATCGGTTCCACACACGAAGGAACTGTTGTTAAGAAGGATGATAAAGGTGCTGTAGTTCAGCTCCCTTACGGTCTTGAAGGATTTGCACCTGCCCGTCATCTTGCAAAAGAAGATGGTAAGACAGTTGGTGCTGATGAAACTGCCCAGTTCGTGGTGATCGAGTTTGATCGCAACGAAAAGAGGATTGTGTTGAGTCATGCACGCATCTGGGAGCAGGTTGCAGCTGATGAGAAAGAAGCAGTTGTCAAGGAAAAGAAAGCCGATGCAGCGAAAACCAAAAAAGCTGTTAAGGACATTCAGAACAAGGTTGAGAAATCAACATTGGGCGACCTTGGTGTTCTCGCTGAACTCAAGAAGAAAATGGAAGGTGGAGAATAAGGAAACTTATCTTCAACTGACATCAAACAATAAGGGTCCTGTGCATTTGCACAGGACTTTTTTTATGCAAGTAGTCCTTTGAAATCATGCGCAGTCAGTGAGCGCAAAGAGTTGAGTCTTAGGTCAGCAATATTCCAACGCTCCTGTTGGAATTGGTCGGGGTGGGGCACAACAATACATTTCATTCTCGCTGCCTTTGCTGCAATCATGCCATTGAAAGAATCTTCGAAGCAGATGCAAGCAGCCGGGTGGCTGCCCAGTTCGATTGCACAATTGATGAAAACCTGAGGATTGGGTTTCCCATAGGGTAAAAATTCTGCGGAGCAAATGGCTGAAAAATGCTGTTCCATCTTGGTTTTAGTGAGAACAGCTTTGATCAGTGCGAGGGGAGAAGAACTTGCAAGCCCTATTTTGAGTGAAGATTGTTTCACCAACTCCATTGCTTCAAAAACACCATCCATCATGGTTCCACTTTTCATTACTTTGTCAA
The DNA here is from genome assembly GCA_943327275.2 of Chitinophaga pinensis. Taxonomy (GTDB): domain Bacteria; phylum Bacteroidota; class Bacteroidia; order Chitinophagales; family Chitinophagaceae; genus Pollutibacter. Next base: position 1,944 of record CALPWM020000324.1, on the reverse strand, counting down.
TAACCAGATCTGAAATTTCTTTTTCAGAATCGGGAATCTGAGCCTGGTCAATTTCGAAAACATCAAACCAGTGCTGAAGGAATTCTTTTGTCCGAAGACCGGTTGTCTCAATATATTGTTCTTCGGCAATGGTTATTCCAAATTTCTGCAGGCATTCCTGGGCAGCTTCATACCAGAGCGGTTCTGAATCGATCAGCAATCCATCCATATCGAAGATGGCTGTGGTTGTTTTCATGCACAATTGATTTTCAATAAAATTAATCTTTTAAATGCTAAACAGGTTTTGTAAATGGTTGGATCAAATCTCCACAGATTGATAGGCGTAATTGAATATTCCTTATCTTGAATATCCAATTATGATTGATAAACTTAAAGATGTTAAGTTGGTGAGGAAGTTGGTATATGCCTTCGTAGGAATATTCACTTACCCTGGTCTTGCCATCATCAATAAACTCAAGATCAGTGGTACAGAAAACATAGAGGCGCTTCCCAAACAGAACGTATTGTTTGTAAGCAATCATCAAACTTATTTTGCTGACGTCATTGCTTTCCTCCATATCTTTTGCGCTGTGAAATGGGGGAGAAAAAATAGATTAGGTCTTCCTTTTTATTTTATCAACCCATTTGTGGATGTTAACATTGTCGCTGCAGAAGAGACCATGAAAGATAACCTCCTCACCAGGCTATTTACTTTGGCTGGTGCCATAACAATTAAAAGGACATGGAGAGCCGGAGGAAAAGATGTTAAGCGGGAAGTGGATACAAATGATTCTTCCAAAATCAATGAGGCATTGTCCAAGCGTTGGGTCATTACCTTTCCTCAGGGAACAACCAAACCTTTTGCTCCCGGCAGAAAGGGCACTGCGCATATCATCAAGACCATGAAACCTGTTGTTGTTCCAGTGGTCATCAATGGATTCTGGAGGGCCTTTAACAGGAAGGGTTTGAGGTTCAAGAAAAAGGGTACAGTACTATCGGTTAGCTTTAAAGAACCACTACAGATCAATTACGAACAATCTGTAGATGAGATTCTTGAACAGATCATGGATGCCATAGAGCAAAGCAAACAATTCATGTTGCAAGGAAAACACCATCACGAGATTTCACCGGCCTGATGCATTAAGTGGTGAACAGGGCTTTGAGTTCTGTTGCGTCCTCTGCTTTCATTTTTTTTGCAAGCACCAGCCTCAGCTGTCTTCTTCTCAGTGCTCCCTCAAACACTTTAATTTCTTCTTCTGTTTCAGGAGTTAACTCAGGAACCATTCTTGGTTTTCCATTGGGGTCAAGGGCGACAAAGGTTAAATAAGCTTCATTGCTTTTGTATTTATACTGCTGGGTGAGGTCTTCTCCCCATACGGTAATATGCACTTCCATGGACGATTTAAAAGCCCTTGACACTTGTGCTTCAATGTGGACTACCTGGCCAAGTTTTATGGGTGCATCAAAGGACATATTGTCTACTGAAACAGTTACGCAGGGCGCGTTGCAATGTCTCCAGGCGGCCATTGCTGCTGCGGTATCCATCCAATACATCAGCCTTCCTCCCATGAGATTTCCATAAAAATTGGTATCATTTGGGAAGACCAATTCTGTCATGATCACATTAGACTCAGATGCTTTTTTCGGTTTCATTTTGCGTGTTTTAAATGATTGTTTTTTCAGCCCCATCTAAAAATGCAGGTGAAATATCTGCACCAATTCCAGGTAACTCATCCAGCTCAAGGAAATAATTGTTGTAACGCGCTCCATCGACTACGGGATCTTCAAGATGCCCAAGCAGGCAGGTATCAAGATCGTAGAACTGTATGTTTTCATTTGCCATGGCCAGGTGCACTTTTGCAGTAAGCGCCAACCGGCTTTCCACCATGCCACCCAGCATGCAGGGAATACCGTGTGACCCAGCGGTGTCAGCAATCTTGATGGCTTCAAGAATGCCGCCAGATT
>CALPWM020000323.1 GCA_943327275.2 Chitinophaga pinensis | reverse complement strand
TGCCAGAAAGCAGGCAACCACAGAGCAGTTTTTTCTTTCCAAAGGAAATTTTCCAGGTTGGGCCTTGGGGATGTCGCTGTTGTCAACGCTGATCAGCAGTGTTACCTTCCTTGGTTATCCTGCACAGGGCTTCACCAGCAATTGGTTGTTGTTGGTGCAGGGGCTGATGGTACCCATTGTGTTGGTATTTGCCATTGGGTACATTGTTCCGCTGTACCGAAGAGCAATCGGATTGAGTACCTACGAATATTTTGAAAAGCGGTTTGGGCCATTTGCACGGTACTATAGTTCCTCATCTTTTGTCTTGCGTCAATTTGCTGGCATGGGCACTGTATTGTTTCTGATTTCTGTTGCTATCAACAGAATGACAGGTCTTTCGCCCGAAATCATCCTGGTGGTGGTTGGTGCCATCCTGATTGTGGTGAACTGGGCAGGCGGCATGCAGGCTGTGGTTTGGCTGGATGTTTTTCAAGGGTTCATGTTGTTCATCAGCGGAATTGTTTGTGTTGGGATCTTGCTGTTTTCCATCAATGGAGGTTTACCGGAGGCCCTGAATATTGCCGCGATGCATGGCAGGTCAGGATTTGGTCCTTATGAATTTTCTTTCAGCAAACTGACATTGATAGTGATGGTGATCAATGGGGCGTTTTATGCCATCCAGAAATACGCAACAGACCAAACAGTTGTGCAGCGGTATCTCTCCGCCAAAGATGACAGGTCTGCAATTCGGGCATCCATGATGGGCATCTTGCTTACCGTTCCGGTATGGATCATGTTCATGTTCATCGGCACCCTGCTTTTTGTCTATTACCAGCAACATCCCATGACCAATTCACTCCAGGCGGAAGCTGTGTTTCCCCATTTTATCATTACTGAATTGCCCACTGGTTTGGTTGGGTTTATTGTTGCCGCATTGATCTCCGCCGCCATTTGCAGCCTGAGTGCAGACCTCAATTCAATGGCTGCAGTAGGCATTGAAGATTATTACAAGAAATTCCGAAAAGGCAGAGCGGATGGGGAATACCTCAAGGCCAGCAAGATCTTTGTATTTGTGTCTGGATTGCTTTCCATGGGCGTTGCGGCCATCTACCTGCGTGCAGGAAACGAAGGTGTCCTTGGCATCATTTTCACGGTCTATGCAATTTTTTCCGGAGGGATTGTTGGGATTTTTCTGCTCGGGCTTTTCAGCAGAAGGGTTAATACAAAAGGGATCAACATCGGCATTGTGGCCTGCATTCTTTTCACCAGCTATGCTTTCCTTACCTCAACCCCAATTGGACTGCCAGGAGAGGAACATTTACTGCTGGACCTGGGGGCGCTTAATTTTACGCACCACAAGCTCATGCTGGGTGTATACAGTCATCTGGTATTGATGGTAGTTGGATATGTTTCCAGCCTGTTTTTTCCTTTCGTTCCGCCGGATGAAAACCTGGTTTATGTCTCCGTCCGTCATCAACAAAAAAAACAATGACGGAACGGGATGGTTACTGCCCAAAGTGAATTATTTTAGTGCATTCAGATTCCCTTAAACCCAACATATGCAAGTACTGCTCGGTATTATTTTTCATTTCATCGGGGGCTTTGCCTCTGGCAGTTTCTATATCCCTTACAAAAAAGTAAAAGGCTGGCAGTGGGAGTCTTACTGGATTGTAGGCGGACTCTTCTCTTGGTTGATTGTGCCACCCCTTGCTGCATACCTCACCATCCCTGGGTTTGGCGAGATCATCAGTGGTTCCGGCGGGGCAATCCTCGGGATTACTTTTCTTTTTGGTATTCTCTGGGGAATTGGTGGATTGACTTATGGCCTGGGTGTCAGGTACCTCGGCGTCTCACTGGGAAGCAGCATCATTCTTGGGCTTTGCATGGTCTTTGGTGCTATCATCCCGGCCATGTATTACGATATCAACCCTGTTGAAGGTAAAGATACTTTTAGCGCCATGATCAGCTCCCAATGGGGCCTGACCATCATCGCAGGACTGGTCATTTGTGTGTTGGGCATCATCGTCAGCGGAAAAGCCGGCATGATGAAAGAAAAAGAATTGAAATCGGTGGGTACTGATCCTCATGGGGCGGAAGTCAAAACTGAGTACAAATTTGCCCTGGGCATGTTTGTGGGTATTGTTTCCGGTATCCTCAGTGCCTGCTTCAATTTCGGATTGGAGGCAGGACAATCCATGGCCACCCTCGCCAATGACGCATGGAAAGCGGCTAATCCAGGAGAAGGAGAATTCCTTTACAGAAACAATGTGGTCTATGTTGTTTTGTTGTGGGGTGGACTTACCACCAATTTCATTTGGTGCATGATCCTCAATGCAAGAAACAAGTCCTTCGGCGACTATACCAATGCATCCACACCATTGTTCAAGAATTATTTATTTTCAGCCATTGCAGGTACCACCTGGTTCCTTCAGTTTTTCTTCTATGGCATGGGAGAAAGCAAGCTGGGCAATGGTCCTAGCTCATGGATCCTTCACATGGCCTTCATCATTCTGGTGGCTAACATGTGGGGATTGTTGCTGAAAGAATGGAAAGGTGTCGGAACCAAAACCATCCGCACCATCATTGCAGGAATAGCCATCATCATCCTCTCCGTTTTGGTGGTAGGGTATGGCAACAGTTTACACGTTTAAAAAATTGAAAACAAAACATATGTCAGCAACAAGAACTTTTCAGCATGTGAATTATTTATGGGATGATGCAAAGGCAGCGTCTATGGCAGGTGACGAAGTAGCCCTGCTGCTTTATCGTTCCAATATTTTGGGAGCAGACCTCAGGATCACCAACTACGGTGGTGGAAACACTTCCTGCAGAACAATCGAGAAAGACCCTTTGACGGGTAATGACACAGAAGTGATGTGGATCAAAGGATCCGGGGGAGACATTGGATCCCTTACCAGGAGCGGACTGGCGGCCTTGTACGTTGAAAGACTGAGAAGTCTTACCGGCGTTTACAAAGGGCTTGCAAAGGAAGATGAAATGGTTGCGTTGTTCAATCATTGCATTTTTGACCTGGATTCAAAAGCGCCATCCATCGACACGCCATTGCATG
>CALPWM020000322.1 GCA_943327275.2 Chitinophaga pinensis | reverse complement strand
TTCCTAAGTCCCATCCTACCCGCATAAGGTGCACGGATTTCCGTTTTTCCGATATTTACCATGGTCAGTTCTATGTCAGCCTTGATGTTATTGACTTGCAAAAGACTGAGGTCATAATCCTGTTGACTGATACCACTGATTTTAAGAAGTTCCCTTTGGCGTTCTTCTGTTTTTTCCGCGATTTGCAACTGCACTTTCAATTTTTTGAGTTGTGCCTGAAGGTCTCCGTCAAACAATTTGACCAGCAACAGATCTTTGGCAACAGTTGAACCCTCCTTGAAATTGAGCTGGATGACCCTTCCGGAAATCTCAGGCCGGATCTCGGTTAGCTCATAGGGGAGAATATTACCAGCCACCTCAATGGACGTTGAAACGGTGGTAGGCTTGATAACAATCGCCTCGACAGAAACCGGACCAGATTTGGACCCATCCTGAGGTTTTTTGACATCTTTTTTCTCTTCACAGGCAATCATTGCCATCAGCAGGGTAAGGGCTAGGCTGAACTTTTTCATATCTACGAAAATAAGTTGAATTTCCTTTGAAAGGTATTGAATTTGATGATTTTATGGTCAAATTCCTTCTACCCAATTTTTGCACCATTTTCTACTTTCATACCAGCCTCCAGCAGTATCACCTGGTTGTTGCTGTCATATACCCCCAACACCAGGCATTCACTGAAAAAATTGGCGATCTGTTTGGGCGGAAAATTGACAACGGCCATTACTTGCCTTCCCAACAAGGTTTCAACTGAATAATGATGGGTAATTTGGGCGGATGATCGCTTGATACCCAAGGTGCCAAAATCAATCTCCAGTTGAAAAGCGGGTTTTAACGCTTTTTCAAAAGGCTTAACTGATAGGATTGTACCGCAACGGATGTCAATTTTTTCAAAATCATTCCAGGAAATGGTCATGCAATAGTTTTGCCTAAAATTAACCAAAACAATCTTGACGCTGCAGCATCAGCAAAAAACAAATCAATCATTCAAGGTTGAAATAATCTGGAGCAATGATTTGTGCCTGTCTGCTTCCCCTTTCAATTGCTCTGCTTTGGCAATTTCCTTGAGCCATCGTTGAACAAAATTGATGGAGTTGGAGGCAGCATAAGATACGGGTGGATGAGCAAGATTCATTTTTTTTACATAATTCTCTACATCTCTATGGGTGTAGACCTGTCCATTCAAAGGATCAATGTAAAAGAGAATATCGCTGCCTTCTACACTGATCATGGAACTGCCTTCTTCAACATAGCAAAGGAGGTTCTGTTTGGGGATATCAGCAGGTAAAACCGTAACGCCCAGCATTTCAGCAATGATCAGGTACAATGATGCCAGGGGAAATGTATTCGAAACCTTATTGTAGAGTAAATGGGAAGGATCAAAATCTGTTGTTGTTGAATGATCGAGTTCAACACCTTTGTAGTTGTAATGACCAAAGATGATTTTATTCAGGATGTTGATTTCTTCCAGGGGTGTCAGATAGTCGTTCAATTCAAGCCAAATGGTTTTTCTGATTTTTTCAACCTCGAAAAACAAGCGATCCCTATCGTATTCTGGATTAAGATAGGCAGCTATGAACAAAGAGGCTTCAAGAACTGACTGATCTTCACTGTTCAGCCAATCAGTAACAGCCGTTTGCAGGCCGGAAATTGAAATCTGAGAAATGATGGAATTGATTTTGGCCACCTGAACTGGATCGTCTGTCAACTCTTGAAATTCGTTTAGCACAGGAATAACCTCCTGTCCAAATCCGATGAAACGCCTGGTGATGGTTTGGTAAACCTCATCATCAGGATCTTCAATAAGATTCAGCAATGCATTGATTTCTCCTGTTGTGTTGATCATCAACGGATCCTTTTCAATTATTTTTTGGGTGCCCTTCTCTTACCTCGGGTAGGGTTGGCGATGGCATGTTCAATCATTGCCTGTACCTCTTCGATACTCAGATCCTGAACATTCTCTTGCTTTTCCTTCGGAATAGGGAAGTTCTTCAGTCCTTTCTTGATGTAAGGACCATAAGGCCCCTTCAACAGTTGGATTTTTTCCTTTTCGAAGATTTTGATGGTTCTTTCATCCTTGGCTTTGCGCTTCTCCGAAATGAGTGGAATGGCAACATCAAGTGTAATCTCGTAAGGATCATATTCTTTGGAAAGCGAATAAAACTTTTTGTCGTGGGCGAGGTAAGGTCCAAATCTTCCGATATTGACCTGTATAGGCTCGTTTTCAAAATCGCCAAGAACCCTGGGGAGTTTGAACAACTCCATGGCCTGTTCCAGGTTGATGGTTTCAATGCTTTGATCGGCCTTTAGTTTGGCAAACCTTGGCTTTTCCTCTTCGGTGGTTTCACCAATTTGCACCATAGGGCCATAGCGTCCCATGCGGGCAATTACTCGTTTTCCAGTTGCTTCCTCATGACCCAATTCTCTTTCACCGCTGATGCGTTCAGCCTTTTCCATGGTATTGTCTACATCCTTCTTGAAAGGAGCATAGAAATCCTTGAGCATTTTTCCCCAATCCTCATTGCCATCTGCAATACTGTCAAACTCGTTTTCAATTTTAGCGGTAAATCCATAATCCAATACCTGATCAAAATGCAGTATCAGAAAATCTGTTACCACAGACCCAAGGTCTGTTGGGAACAATTTGGATTTTTCTGCACCAGTATTTTCTTGCTCTATGGCTTTTGAGATGGTATTGTTGCTGAGCTTCAATACACGATAATCCCTTTTGACACCTTCTTTGTCTCTTTTCTCAACGTATCCCCGTTTTAGGATGGTTGAAATGGTTGGCGCATAGGTGGATGGTCGTCCAATGCCAAGTTCTTCCATTTTCTTTACCAAAGATGCTTCCGTATACCTTGGCTGTGCTCTTGTGAAGCGTTCAGTGGCCAGCATTTCATTCAATTCAAGCTGTTGACCTTTGGCCAATGGAGGGAGCATGCCTTCAGTGGATGGTTCTTCATTTTCATCTTCATCATCCCTGCTTTCATTGTAAACTTTGAGAAAGCCCTCAAATTTCATCACTTCACCTTCCGCCTTGAGCAATTCTTGTTGGGTT
>CALPWM020000321.1 GCA_943327275.2 Chitinophaga pinensis | reverse complement strand
GGAACCTATACCAGTGCATTGCAACTGGAAAAAATACAAGAACAGGTAATTCTTATGGACACCATCTCCAAAAGATACTCGGCTTGTGGTGCCAGGATAGGCGCCTTCATTACCAAAAACAAGGAAGTATACCAGGCTGCCATGAAGTTTGCCCAGGCAAGACTGAGTCCTCCGGGCCTGGCCCAGATCCTTGGAGAGGCTGCAGTGGATCTTCCCGATGCTTATTTCGACGAACCCAAGGCAGCATATTTATCCCGCAGAAATCTTTTGGTACAAAGACTGAATGCGATTCCAGGGGTTTTCTGCCCAACGCCAGGGGGTGCATTCTACGTCATCGCCAGACTGCCTATCGACGATGGAGACCGTTTCTGCCAGTGGCTGCTTGAATCATTTGCCTACAAGAATCAGACAGTCATGCTTGCTCCAGCGAGTGGATTTTATGAAACGAAAGGTTTGGGAAAAAATGAGGTCAGGCTTGCATATGTAATCAACAATGAAGACATCGATCAGGCCATGGATTGTCTTGAAGAGGCCCTGAAAATATATCCTGGCAAAACAAACTGATCAGAAGCGGTTGATGAGGAAAACCCCTCCAATCACCATGGCAGAGCCGTACAAGGTATATGCATGAATGGTTTCACCGAGCACGATAACCGACAGTATCATCGCAAATATCGGAATCAGGTTATTGAAAGCAGAGGTCTTGACAGGACCGATCTTTTGAATCCCCTCATAATACCAAACGAAGCCCAGGACTGAACCACAAATACCCAGGTAGGCAAGGGCCAGCCATACGGGCAAATCCACCTTGGTGGGATAGGTCTCAAAAGGAACAAAGAAAAGAATCATCAAAAAACCCAGTAGAATGGCCCAGGTAGATGCTTGTAAAGGAGTGGTTGTCTTGAGTGCATCCTTTGCAAAGTATGTGTAAAAGGCCCAGGAGATAGGGCATCCGAGCATGAACGCGTCTCCCCATGTAAAGGTGGTGAAGAGTGAAAAAATATCACCCCTTGCAATAACAATAGCAGTTCCTGCCAAAGAAAGAAGTACACCTGCAATGCGTATGCGATTGATGCGTTCTTTACCGAAAAGGGATGAAATCAACATGACCAGTACCGGATTCAACGCAACAATAAGCGATCCATGGCTTGCCTCCACCCGCTTCATCCCATTGAAAAAGAAAAAACTGTACGCAAAAATGCCTGTACTGCCCAATACCAGCAATTGAAGGAATTGTTTTTTGTTGATGCGCAAGGAAGTTTTGTCTTTCATCAACATCAGGGGTATCATCAAAACAAGTGCAAAGGCATAGCGAAAGGATGCACCCGTAAAAGGTTCAAATACCTGCGATGCCATCCTGGTGGCAATGAAAGTGCCGCCCCACATGATCGCTACAAGAATCAGCTTGATGTAAATCACTGCGCGAAGGTAGGTTTTTTCATCAGCCATCAGCAATCAATCATGGCTTTGACGACCTTGTTGGATGGGTCTGAAAGTTGAGGAAAGCTAATCAACACATCATCAAACATGAGTCGATGGGTGATCATGGGCAAGGGATCAATCTGACCATTTGCAATGGCAGCCATGACATGACTGAAATCGGCCTTGGTTGCATTGCGGCTGCTCATCAAAGTTGCCTCACGCTTGTGAAATGCCGGATGGCTAAAAGAAATCTCCCCGAGCTGTAACCCGACAAGGATGTATTTTCCAGCATGAGACATGTAATCAAATGCATTGTTGATGGCCTTCTGATTTCCGGTTGCATCGATGACAACACTGGGCATGTCTCCTGATGTAAACTCCTTCAACATGGCCATTGCATCTTGTTGCAAAGGATTGATGGTGAGTGAAACGTCAAAATGGTTTCGGCAGAACTCCAGCCTGTCTTCATGGGTATCCATCAACACTACTTCGGCGCCGGCCAGTTGGGCAAACATAACCAATCCAATTCCAATAGGACCTGCGCCGACGACCAATACTTTTTCTCCGGGTTTGATTTCGGCGCGAGACACTGCATGGGCACCAATGGCCAACGGCTCAACCAATGCCAACTGATCCAGCGAGAGGCCACCGCTTTTTACCAGTGCATAAGAAGGAACGGATACAAAGGCTGCCATTCCTCCATCAATATGCACCCCGAAGACCTTGATTTCAGCGCAACAATTGGGCTTGTCATTTCTACAGGCAATACAGTTGCCGCAGTAGAAGTAAGGAACAATGGTCAGGGCCTCTCCTTTTTCAAAACCCATAGCATCTCCTTCAACAAATTCAGCTGCCAGCTCATGACCCAACACCCTTGGGTAACTAAAGAAAGGCTGGTTGCCTGCAAAGGCATGGAGATCTGTTCCGCAAACACCGATTCGCTTTATCTGGATGATGGAAAATCCAGGTGCAGGTACTGGCATTTCTTTTTCAATCAATTCAAAAATTCCAGGTGTTTGACAAGCAATAACTTTCATGTTTTTCTTTGAGCAACCAAATTAATGAAAACTATTGCATTTATCCGCCGATGCATTAAATTGTAACTGGAAAAAAGGATATGCAAGCATCCATCAAAACTGAATTCAGCCCAAACCGTTTGGCCTCATTGGATTTCATGAGAGGGCTCATCATGTTTTTACTGGCATTGGAAGCCGCGGGGCTTTATGACGTATTGCAAGATGTCACTGAAGACCATTGGCTTTCAGGACTCATTTCCCAGTTTCACCATCACCCCTGGAATGGGCTGCGGTTCTGGGACCTGATTCAACCCGGATTCATGTTCATCGCTGGAACTGCCATGGCCTATTCCATTGAAGGCATGAAGTCGAAAGCACTTGGTTTTCAAACACGGACAAGTAAAATCCTGAAGCGTTGTGGATGGTTGTTTTTTTGGGGCGTGCTGATATATGCAGTAAAAAAAGATGGACTTGCGTTTGAATTATGGAATGTCCTTACACAGCTTTCCTTCACCATCGCTGTTGCCTATTTTATCTTTGAATGGAAAATCAAAAGCCAGTTATTGTTCAGCATTGGCTTGCTATTGCTGACCGAGATGCTGTACAGGTTCATGGATGT
>CALPWM020000320.1 GCA_943327275.2 Chitinophaga pinensis | reverse complement strand
TGGGTCTTTGTTCGCATCAAGTGGTCTTTCTTTCCCCTGTTGGTGATGTTGGCTGGTTCTTTCGCAGTAGGCAAACATGTTTCTTTCAAACGGGGCGAAGATTTTTCGTTGGAGAAATTGCCTGGGTCCATCAGGTTCATGAGCTGGAACCTTCGTCATTTCATTCCTTTTGATGAAAGCATGTTCAAGCCTGACCAGGACAAACACCTGCAGTTGATCCTTGACCAGGTAAAAAAGTACCAGCCAGATGTCATTTGCTTTCAGGAGTTTGTGTCCATGCCCGGAGAGGGCGACAAAGACCCGATGCATTATCTCGAGCATGTGCTGGGTTACAGGCATCACCAATTTGCAGGAGAAGATATTTTTGATACAAAGCAGTACAGCGGAATTGCTATTTTTTCAAAGCTTCCGATTGCTGGGGGCGGTGTTGTTCCTTTTTCCCCTGCTTCACCAGATGCCAATGCTGAAAATACTGTTTTTGCTGATGTCATCCATGGCGCTGACACGCTCCGGGTTTTTGCTGTACATCTTCAATCTTTTGGATTTGGCGCCAGGGAATACGGGGTCATCGACGACGTAAAGGCAAAAAATGACAGCAGTGTTTTCCAGTCTAAAAAATTGATCAAGAAAATGCGCAATACTTTTTATTGGCATGGTGTGCAATCTGATTTTATTGTGAACGAAATGGCATCTTCCCCATTTCCAACATTTGTGATGGGAGACCTGAATGATGTACCCGGTTCCTATACCTATTCAGTGGTGCGGGGCGAGAAGAAAGATGCATTTCTGGAAAAAGGGTATGGTTTGGGCGCAACATTCACAAGCTCATCCTCATTCATACTTCAGCACTTGCCCACCCTGAGGATTGATTATATTTTTCATCCCCAGCCATATGAAGCCCTGCAGTTTACCCTGGGAGGGAAAAGGCTCTCTGATCACTCATTTCTGGTCTCAGACCTCAGAAAAAAATAGGCTTATCTTGCGTTCGACCAGTGTTCTGCCTTTCAATCTTTATCTTTGTCTTCACAATATTATTTATGTCTTCATTGCAGTTCTATAATTCACTCACCAGGCAGAAAGAAGTTTTCAGCTCACTGATTCCAGGCCGGGTAGGCATGTATGTATGCGGTCCAACCGTCAGTGGAGAGAGCCATCTTGGCCATGCAAGGCCATTCATCACTTTTGACATAGTCTACCGTTACCTGCGCCACCTTGGCTATCAGGTGAGGTATGTGCGCAACATCACGGACGCTGGTCATTTTGAAGAAGAGGGAAGAGAGAGTGAAGACAAGATCTCTAAAAAGGCCATCCTTGAAAAAATGGAGCCCATGGAGCTGGTGCAGAAGTACACCAACCTTTTCCATTGGGCAATGAGGGAGTTCAACAATGTAGAACCCAGTATAGAGCCCACAGCAACTGGGCATATCGTTGAGCAGATTGTCATGATCCAGCGGATCATCGCCGATGGCTATGCCTACGAAGCCAATGGTTCTGTATATTTTGATGTTGAAAAATACCACAGGGATTTCAGTGCAAAAGGAATGCAGTATGGCATCTTGAGTGGAAGGGTTTTGGATGATCAACTCGAAACCACCCGTGAGCTGGAATCGCAGGAAGAAAAGCGCAACAAGGCTGATTTTGCCTTGTGGAAGCATGCCGCGCCAGAGCACATCATGCGCTGGCAGAGCCCATGGGGAGAAGGTTTCCCAGGATGGCATATCGAGTGTTCTGCCATGAGCAACAAATATTTGGGTGCAGAATTTGATATTCATGGTGGAGGAATGGACCTTCAGTTTCCTCACCACGAATGTGAGATTGCACAAAGTGCAGTCTGCAACCACAAGATCCCTGCAAAGTTCTGGCTGCACAACAACATGATCACCATCAATGGCAGGAAGATGGGAAAGAGCTACAACAATGTGATCAAGCTCAGCGAACTGTTCAGCGGAACCCATGAGATCCTGACCCAGGGCTATTCTCCCATGACCGTTCGTTTTTTCATTCTCCAGACGCATTACAGGAGCACGCTGGACTTCAGCAACGAAGCCCTTCAGGCTGCTGAAAAAGGCCTGAGAAGGATCTGGGAAGCCTTCACACAACTGAACAAGCTTGTCATTTCAGAGAACAATATCAGTGCCGGCGATCCTGATCTTGAGCAAAAATGCTTTGAAGTGCTCAATGCATTGGACGATGATATGAACGATGACCTCAATACAGCAAAAGTATTGGCAGGTCTGTTTGAACTGGTTCCTGTCATCAATTCTATCAAAGATGGTTTGATCAAAGCCAATGCCCTGACTACAGCCACCATGCAAATGATGAAAGAGAAGTTCAATACTTTTCTTGTTGATATTTTTGGCCTCCGGGATGAGAAAAAACACGATGATCAGAAGCTTGGCGCTGTGCTCCAATTGATTGCAGAAATCAGAAAAGATGCAAGGACCAAAAAAGATTATGCCACATCTGACAAGATCCGCAACCAGTTGCTTGAAGCAGGCATTCAACTCAAAGACGAAAAGGACGGTGGGCTCAGTTGGGAACTGGTCTAGTATTCGCCTTATTGGATGATGGATTGAACGATGATGGCAATGCCTTCATGTGTTGCCAAACGTTTGTTCATTCTGGACAGTGATTGATTAGAAATAGACCAGTTCATGGGATAGCCATCCTGCTCCCCCTTTTTGTACAAATTGATGGATCTATAAGTGGTATCACCTTTATAAATCTCAAGAAGGTATTTGTAGAGGCGCAGGTTGTTGATATCGGTTTGGCTGGCATAGGATCCCAAAATTGTTTTTACAGGTGCTGCCAGATCATTGATGAGAGGGTGAGTTGTTGAAATTTTCTTTTCCATTTCAGTTTCGTTCGTGATGTGAAGCACATTGAACCTGATTTTTTTGTAAGGATGCTGAGGATTGTTTTTGATGCTGTCCATGATCATGCTTTGAAGATCGAGAATTGTTTCATGCACTACCCCTGCTCCTGAGTTATCAAAATACCCTCCGTCAACAAAATACTGATCACCCATTCTGCCTGCAGGGCTAAAATAAGGAAACCTGG
>CALPWM020000319.1 GCA_943327275.2 Chitinophaga pinensis | reverse complement strand
CGTGGAAGGTACGGAGGGTAAGCTGTGTACCCGGTTCACCGATGGATTGTGCAGCAATGATACCGACTGCGTCACCACGCTGGGCAATATTTCCAGTAGCGAGGTTCAGTCCATAACAATTCACGCAGCATCCACGCTTGCTCTCGCAAGTGAGCACTGAACGGATTTCAATGGTTTCAATGCCAGAATCTTCAATTTTCTTGGCTGTGTCTTCGTCAATCTTTTGACCAGCACCAACCAGGAGCTCATCAGATTGAGGATCATACACATTATGGAGTGAAGTCCTACCAAGGATCCTGTCGTACAATGGTTCAACGATATCCTCATTGTCTTTCAATGCACTGGTGGCAATACCCCTGAGCGTTCCACAATCTTCTTCTGTGATGATTACATCTTGAGCAACGTCTACCAGACGACGGGTCAGGTAACCTGCATCAGCCGTTTTAAGGGCCGTATCCGCAAGACCCTTACGGGCACCATGCGTAGAGATGAAGTATTCCAATACACTCAAACCATCTTTGAAGTTGGAAAGGATTGGATTCTCGATGATCTCAGAACCGGATGAACCACTTTTACGCGGTTTGGCCATGAGCCCACGAATACCTGCAAGCTGCTTAACCTGCTGCTTGCTACCCCTTGCTCCAGAGTCAAGCATCATGTAAACAGAGTTGAAGCCCTGCTTATCAGTTGCCATCGCACGGATGAGTGTTTCTGTAACTTTAGTATCGACCCTTGACCAAATGTCAATGATCTGGTTGTAACGTTCGTTGTTGGTGATCAATCCCATGTTGTAATTGTCCCATACTTCCTGAACTTCTCCGGAAGCCTGGTCAATCATCGCGTCTTTTGGCACATCCAATACAAGGTCTTGGATGTTGAATGACAATCCACCCCTGAAGGCCATGCGGAAACCGAGTTCCTTGATAGCATCGAGGAATTTAGCGGTCGTTGGTACATTGGTGATCTTGATAATGTTACCAATGATTTCGCGAAGGCTCTTTTTGGTGAGCAATGCATTAACAAAACCAACTTCACTTGGAACGGATTGGTTGAAAAGTACACGCCCTACAGTAGTTTCAAGCAGTTTAAATTCCAGGATACCCGCTTCATTTCTTACATTGGTTTTCACCTTGATATAAGCGTGAAGGTCAACCTTTCCTTCGTTGTAGGCAATGATCACTTCCTCTGCACTGTAGAAACGCATTCCCTCGCCTTTCACCACATCAACATCGGTATTGCGCTTGCCTTTGGTGATATAATACAAACCAAGAACCATGTCCTGAGAAGGAAGCGTAATCGGTGTACCGTTTTGCGGGTTGAGGATATTGTGTGAGGCCAGCATCAAGAGTTGTGCTTCCAAGACTGCAGCATGGCTGAGGGGTACGTGTACCGCCATCTGGTCACCGTCAAAGTCAGCGTTGAAAGAAGAACAAACCAGCGGGTGAAGCTGGATGGCCTTTCCTTCTACCAATTTGGGCTGGAAGGCCTGGATAGACAAACGGTGCAACGTTGGGGCACGGTTCAGCATGATCGGATGACCTTTCAATATATTTTCAAGGATATCCCAAACGATCGCTTCCTTGCGGTCAACCAGCTTGCGGGCTGATTTTACGGTCTTCACGATACCCCTTTCAATAAGCTTTCTGATGATAAATGGCTTGAACAACTCCGCTGCCATGTCTTTGGGAAGACCGCACTCATGGAGCTTCAACTCAGGCCCTACAACGATAACCGAACGACCAGAATAGTCAACACGTTTACCCAAAAGGTTCTGACGGAAACGACCTTGCTTTCCTTTCAACACATCACTGAGAGACTTCAATGCACGTCCGCCTTCTGCCTTCACAGCATTTGACTTACGGCTGTTATCGAACAATGAGTCAATCGCCTCTTGCAACATCCTTTTTTCATTCCTCAAGATTACCTCAGGTGCCTTGATCTCGAGCAAACGCTTGAGACGGTTGTTCCTGATAATTACCCTGCGGTAAAGATCATTCAGGTCAGATGAAGCAAAACGGCCACCATCCAAAGGAACCAACGGTCTGAGTTCTGGTGGGATGACAGGAATATATTGCATAACCATCCATTCAGGACGGTTCACGATTCTTGAATTGGCATCACGGAAAGACTCTACCACGCTAAGACGCTTCAATGCATCAGCCTTACGCTGTTGTGAAGTTTCTGTTGCGGCAGAATTCCTGAGGGTGTAACTCAATGAGTCAAGGTCGATTCTCATGAGAAGATCATGCACCGCTTCAGCGCCCATTTTGGCAATGAACTTGTTGGGATCTTCGTCTGGCAGGTATTGGTTTTCTTTTGGCAAAGTATCCAACAGGTCGAGGTATTCCTCTTCTGTGAGCAAGTCTCCCTGCTTTTTGCCTTTATCTTCCATGATACCAGGCTGTATCACCACAAAACGCTCATAATAAATGATGCTTTCCAATTTCTTGGAGCTGATGCCCAGCAAGTAACCAATCTTGTTCGGAAGGCTCTTGAAATACCAGATGTGGACGACAGGAACCACCAATTTGATGTGTCCCATGCGTTCGCGGCGCACCTTCTTTTCTGTTACCTCTACACCACAACGGTCACAAACAATACCCTTGTAACGGATCCTCTTGTACTTTCCACAAGCACATTCGTAGTCTTTGACTGGACCAAAAATCTTTTCACAGAACAAACCATCACGCTCAGGCTTGTAGGTTCTGTAGTTGATGGTCTCGGGTTTCAACACTTCACCAAAAGACCTGTCCAGGATAGAATCCGGGGACGCAATGCTGATGGTAATCTTTGAAAAAGAAGATTTTGGGCGATTGTCTCTTTTGATAGCCATAATAAGATATCTGTTTTACAATGTTCTAGTACCGCTATAGCTTCCCTGTCCGGCTGTATACAGCCAATCAAATATTATTGAAAATCAATAATTTATGAACTAACAGGTTAGAAAAAAATAGGGGCATGCCAAATTTAAGGATGGCAAAAGTACTCAAAACAGCCGAAATAACAATAATTTTCTTTTGAAATAAGGTGTTTTTTAACTGTTTATCAACGAGGCAGCCCTGAGCCTGAAATGCGAGG
>CALPWM020000318.1 GCA_943327275.2 Chitinophaga pinensis | reverse complement strand
TCGATGTTCTGCCTACGCCTCATGGTTCAGCATTGTTCACCCGCGGTGAAACCCAGTCCTTGACGACCATCACTTTTGGTACACCACTTGACGAATTGTTGGTTGAAAGTGCTGCAAAGTCTGACTACAGCAAGTTCATCCTTCACTATAATTTCCCTCCATTCTCTACTGGCGAAGTAAAGCCAATGAGAGGTCCTGGAAGGAGAGAAGTCGGTCACGGAAACCTTGCCCTTCGTTCCCTCAAGCAAATGATGCCTGGTAATGACTATGCGTACACCGTGCGTGTTGTTTCTGATATTCTTGAATCAAACGGGTCGTCTTCAATGGCAACTGTTTGTGCCGGATCTCTGGCCCTGATGGATGCAGGTGTACCCATTCCAAAACACGTGAGTGGTGTTGCCATGGGATTGATCACAAGAGCTACAGATGGTAAATATGCTATTCTTACCGATATCCTTGGTGATGAAGATCATCTTGGTGACATGGACTTTAAGGTTACCGGTACCCGTGATGGTATCTGCGGTATCCAGATGGACATCAAGATTGATGGTTTGAGCATGGAAACCATGATGGCAGCCCTTGAACAGGCAAGACATGGTCGTCTGCACATCCTTGATCAAATGTATGATTGCATGCCTGCTCACCGCCCTGAGGTTAAGCCACATGCCCCAAGAATGCAGAAATTGTTCATCGACAAGGAATTCATTGGTGCAGTGATAGGACCACAAGGAAAAATCATCCAGGAAATCCAGCGCGAAACTGGAACCACCATCAATATTGAGGAAGTGGGCAACCAAGGAGAAGTTAGCGTGTTCAGCCCGGCCAAAGAAGGCCTTGACAGGGCAGTAGCCTGGATCAAGGGTATCGTTGCCATGCCTGAGGTTGGAGATGAGTACGATTCCAAAGTGAAGTCTGTGATGCCTTATGGTGCTTTCGTAGAGTTCATGCCTGGCAAACAAGGATTGCTTCACATCAGTGAGGTGAGCTGGAAACGCCTTGAAACACTTGATGGTATCCTCAAAGAAGGGGATATGGTCAGGGTTAAATTGATCGGCGTTGATCAAAAGACAGGTAAATTCAAATTGAGCAGGAAAGTATTGATACCAAAACCTGATTTTAATCAGAATGGTGGTGAACAATCCTCCAACTAATATTTAAACAGCCGGCTTTTAGCCGGCTTTTTTCATGATGACATATTTAGAAATTCATTTTAACGAGATCAGTCCTGAGACAAGCGATGTATTGGTGGCATTATTGCCCGACCTGGGTTTTTCTGGGATGGAAGAGACAACAACGGGTTTAAAAGCCTATGCCACAGAAGGTCAGGTGGAAATATCTGCCTTGGATGCACTCTGTGCTGATTTGGGTATTCAATATACCAATGCTGTCTTGCAAGAAGAGAACTGGAATTCCAGCTGGGAATCCAATTTCGATCCAGTCATTCTTCCTGGCAAGATTCATGTCAGGGCTCATTTTCATCCTCCTTTGGATGGTTTTGATCATGAAATTCTCATCACTCCCAAAATGAGTTTTGGCACAGGTCATCATGCCACCACAAGGATGATGTTGCTGGGAATGCTTGAATTGGATTTCAAGGGGAAAGAAGTGCTTGATTTTGGCACCGGTACTGGAATTCTGGCCATACTTGCTGAGAGGCTTGGCGCCTCATCAATAGAGGCCATTGACAATGATCATTGGAGTATTGCCAATGTCAATGAAAATATACAGTTAAATACTACAAGCAAAATCAGTGTATCTCTTTCAGAAAACCTGGATGATGTCCGCCCATGTGACATGCTCTTGGCCAATATCAACAAACATGTGTTGTTGGAACATGCCTCAACCATGTCCAGGCTGTTGAGGAATGATGGTTTTCTGTTGATCAGTGGTTTATTGGCCAATGATCAGGTGGATATTGAAGCAGTATTTACGCCACTGTTTGGTAAACCGATCAACCTTTATACTGACAATGGATGGATCGCTTTGGCTTTCAAAAAGGAGTTTTAACACCTCAGAAAGGGTGGTTTATTAATTTTATATTAAATTTGTACTCCCCTTAAAGCCAAAAACATTAGATGAACGAAATTTTATTGATCATATTGGCATACATGATTGGGTCTATCCCAACGTCTGTTATCATCAGCAAAACCCAATTCAATATTGACATCAGGGATTATGGTAGTGGTAACGCAGGTGCTACCAATACTTTCAGGGTACTTGGTTCAAAATGGGGTAGTATTGTCATGCTTCTTGACATGCTCAAAGGATTGGTGGCTGTTAAGCTTGCCTTACTTTTGCCTTACTATATGACCAATGAATTTGAAAGAACCAATTTTCAGATTGGACTTGGTCTTGCCGCAGTGTTAGGCCACATATTTCCGGTATGGGCAGATTTCAGAGGCGGAAAAGGTGTTGCCACTCTTTTTGGTCTGATCATTGCCATTTCACCACTAACAGCCTTAAGCTGTGTAACCATTTTCCTTTTGGTCCTGTACCTGACCCGTTTTGTATCCTTGAGTTCAATCATGGCCAGCATGGCTTTCCCGGTATTTATCTTGATCATTTTCAATGTAGACAATACTGCCTACAGGATATTTGCCATTGCCGTAGCCTTGCTTGTTATCCTGACGCACCAGAAGAACATCGGTAGACTCCTTTCTGGCAGCGAAAGCAAAGTGCCTATTTTCAAAAACCGCGACAGAAGAAAGTCAAGGCGAAACAGCCAGGATATTTAAGATTTCTTCTTATTTCTGCATAGCTTTTAAAATCTTATTAAAGAAGCATTTAATATGTGGAAAAAATGTTAATTTTGTCAACCCAAACCAAAACTTCCAACAAATGCTCATCAACATTTTTGACAGGCTTCAGCTTTGTGAGGAGAAGAACGTTCTTGTTCAAGGAATTCCCTCCACATTGGAAAAATTTTTTACCAAACTTTCCTTTGCCAAAAACGTGACACCACTGTTGAAAAGCAGGAAGATTGATTTTGCATTGGTTTTTGCATTGAATTACAACCAGCTATCCCTAATCCTCAAAGATGTTATTCCTGCATTGCGTTCAAAAGGAAAACTTTGGATTGCCTATCCCAAACC
>CALPWM020000317.1 GCA_943327275.2 Chitinophaga pinensis | reverse complement strand
GCCAAGATCAAAACCAAATTGAGAAGCCAAGCCCGCTATACCTCCACCCCCACCAGACTTTTCTTCCAGGACAAAACTGCACTTAGCCTGGTAGCTCGGTTTAGTGGTCAAGTTCCACGTAAAAGAGGCGGCCATACCCAGAACAACAATCAAAAGGATCATGCCTGCCTTTTTCCTCAGGTGAAGCAAATAACTTCCTAACAACAACCTGAGCTGATCTGTATCAATTTTTACTGGTTTGGGATCGAACATGTTATTTCAATGAATTGATGATGGCCAGCATTACACCAGCCAGTGAAACCAAGCCTGAAGTAATGCCTATGGCTTCACCTTTAGAAAGGGGTTCCCGTGATTTCTTCTGGGGAACGTAGGCTTCTGAACCAGGACTGATGCGGGGGTAGAAGTTGAAAAACAGGAAATGGGTGGTGCTCCTTACCTTGCCGTTGGCTTCAAGTACATAGGCGTGTTTTCTGGATGCCGTACTTGCAAAACCACCAGATGCTTTGATGAGCTTTTTGAATTGCATTCCTTCCTCATATGCCATCTGTTGCGGGTAATTCACCTCACCAAAAGACTGAACAGTCTGCTGTGTTCTTGGAATTTTTAAGATATCGCCCTCCTCCATGATTATGTCAAACAAAGAATTTGGCTTTTCCAAAGCCTTGATCAGGTCAATTGCCACACGCTTCTGTGAAGAAAACATATCAAGGGTTTCCTTTGAAATAGCTGCAGTATCAGCAGGATTGTTATTATCATTGAGTTTGACCTGCTTGTTCTTATTCTTGATCAAATCATATTTGATTTCAAAAATGGTGGAGTCGCTGGAAGTTGACCCTTGAAAAGTTTTTCGAATGAGCATTGCACCTCCCGGAAAAGATGTTTTCTTCAACCCGCCTGCCCGATTGATAACTTCTGATAGCCTTTCGTTCGCACCCTGCAGTGTGTACTTTCCAGGAAACATCACCTCACCTTCCACCATTACATTGGTTTGTTCCCTGTAAGACGGTGAACGCCGAATATAGACAATGTCATAAGGTTGCAAAACCAGATCAAGCGAGCTTATATCAAAATTTTTAGGATCGATATCCATTGACTCTATGATGGAATACACAGCGGTATCCTTACCGTTAGAATGCTGGCGCAACCTCCTGGATATTTCAATCCGCTGAAGAGTGGCACCATCGCGAATACCATTGGCCATGAGGATCAGGTCCTGGACACTCATTCCTTCCGCATAGGTAAAATAGCTGGGCTTATTTACCTCTCCTTCTATCGTAACAAAATATTTTTCACGAATCTGTTCTTTTTCAAAAATGTGAATGGAATCATCTTTTTGCAATCCCATGTCATTTTTACCATTAAGCAGATCATTGATATTGAGTTGTATGAAAGCTGGACTTAAATCTGCATTCAATCTGCGAAGAATTGCACGATCAAAATAGGCATTTTCTTTTGGTTGGACGTGTGTTATCAAAGCCTTGAGAGAGGAGAAACTGGAGAGCCCATAATCACCTGGATAATAAACGGCACCAGTAACCATAACCCTATTGACAAAACGTTTTGCCAAAGAGTCCACTTCCAGGGTATCGCCAGACATCAGTTGATAACCCTTGATGTCTTTGGCATTCAATGTTAGGATCTCGCGTGACTGGTTGCCCAGGCGCTTGATTCGGATCAGTTCCTTGAAAGCAATGTCTGACATTCCTCCAGCATAATCCATGATCAATGAAGCATCTTCATTCGGCTTCATGTCAAATATCGCCTGCTTCTTTACGGCACCTTTGATGGCCACCCGTTTGGAGTATGCTGGGATCCGGATGACATCATCATCCTGAAGCAAAATATTATTGCTGAGGTTTCCTTTGAGCAGGAAATCATAAAGATCAAATGTTACAACAGTCTTGCCACCCCTTACCAACTGAATCTCACGGTAGGAACCAATTTCATTTGGGCCACCGGAGGCATACATCGCATGCATGATTGTAGCCGTTGATGGCAATGAGAAGCTTCCGGGCTTGTTGATTTCACCAACCAAGGTAACCTGGATGCTGCGAATCTGCCCCAATGAAACGGCTACATTGGTTTGACCGGTTTTGATGGCAGGATAAATCCTAGACATGGCTTCCCTGATTTTTCTGGTTGCCATTTCAATGGTCAATCCGGAAACTTTTACCGGGCCAAGATTAGCAATCCTGACAAAGCCTTCCGTATTGACTTTTAACTTCCTTGTGCTTTCAGAAACTCCAAATACATCTACTACAAGTTCATCATTCACGCCTAAAACATAATTGGAAGGAGTAGGTATCGATATATTTCCCTCAAAGTTGAGCCCTTCGGTTTCAAACAATTCAGACCCGAAAACATGGAGCACAGAATCCTTTTCGCGAGACCTTGGTGAACGGGTTGGAATCCTCAACCGGGTGGAATATGGATCAGACTTATCTGATTGTCCCTTGCCTACTGTAGTTTGCAGCAACATTGGATCAATCTTGTCCAGGCGTCTCTGCAAGGCCATGATCTGGTCAGAAGAAAGACCCTTGTCCCTTGCCTTTGATTCCAGCTCCGAAGCACTCAGACCAATCAGGTTGTTTTGCTTCATCAACAAAACGATCTGTTCATCAGACATGTTTTCGATGCGGAGGTTGTTTACCTGTGCATTTGATGCTTCGCTCAAAACAATGAGCAGGAAGAGAAAAAAGAGTTTTTTAAACAATTTCATTGTAGGCAATATCGTGAATAATCGAAAAACGGTTAAGTTGATGGCAAAATGTCTGAAAAACTGACAGCTATTTCAGCATGTTTTTATTGAAATACCATACTGCAGAAGCATACACCTGGGTGTTTTTCCTGTCAGAAAGTTTAGATGGTCCAGAAAATCCTCCATCAAGTTTGGTCCAGCGGTAATTCAATAAACTTGTGTAAGACCAAGCTGCGCTCAGCAGAAGATTTCTCAGATTCCATTGGACTTGGGCTGTTGCGCTGATGTCTGCCCAATGCTTGTTGGGATTTTGATAGGAGGTGGTAAGACTATTGGTTATGTAATTATAATAATAAAAATCTTCATTATGCAAAACCCGCTCCCCTGTTAACATGATTTTCTTTGATCCATTAACAACACCCAACTGTAGCGTCTGGCTATTG
>CALPWM020000316.1 GCA_943327275.2 Chitinophaga pinensis | reverse complement strand
GTCAATGATTATATTGTTTCACAGAAAAACCCTGCTGGTGGATTTGTGGCCCTGCCTGGGTTGGACAATGTTTTTGTGTATGATGAAAACATACATGGGGCTTATGGAATCCTTGGCAACAAGACGAACAGGGTATCCTATCAGGCAGGCTTAAGGGCAGAAAGGACAGATGTTACTACGACACTTGAAAAAACAAAGGAAAAAAATCCCCGCGATTATGTCAACCTGTTTCCCAGTGCGCACCTCACGTTTGATCTTGAAAAGGACAATGGCATTCAACTGAGCTATAGCAGAAGGGTGAGAAGGCCATTCTATAACGACCTCAGTCCCTATGCCACTTTCTCTGATAGCAGAAATTTTTCTGCAGGCAACCCAGACCTCGATCCTGAGTTCAGCAATGCATATGAGATTGGCCATATCAAGACTTTTGATAAAGGGGCTTTTACATCATCCGTTTATTACAGAAGCACCAAAGGAAGGATTGAAAGGATCAGAACGGTTGATGGTTTGGGGAATGCCATTACCAAGCCAGAGAACCTGTTGTCAGAAACTGCATTTGGTCTGGAGTTTACCAGTGGGTATACCCCGTATAAATGGTGGAAGCTTGATTTCAATTTCAATTTCTTTCATGCCAATATCGATGGCAGCAATATCTTACCCAATTATAAGACCACGACCTATAGTTGGTTTACCAGACAAACTTCAAGGTTCAGCTTAAAGAAAAACCTGGACCTGCAGTTGAGGATGAATTATGAAGCGCCACAGAAAACGGTTCAGGGTAGAAGAAAGTCCATGTTCTATACAGATTTTTCTTTGAGCAAAGATGTACTAAAAGAAAGGGGAACATTGAATTTCAATGTGCTTGACGTTTTTAATACAAGAAAGGCAAGAACTGTATTTCAAGGGGAAAATTTTTACTTTGATGGGTATGGCCGGTTCAACCCAAGACAGATCAACCTTACTTTCACCTACAGGATTAAGCAAGCAAAAGGAACGAAAACGGTCAAGATTATTCAAGAATAACGCTTACGTCTTTTTCCGTCCCAAAATTACTTTGCGCAATGTTCATGCGTTAAAGTATTTTTCTCTTTTTATGCATTGAACAATCAATCTCTGCAAAGCCTTTATTGGCAAGGATTTTTATAAGTTACTGATTTTCATCATCCTGCATGACCACTGCGGTCATGTTTATTGCATCACGCTACATATATTTTTGATTCAATAATAAAATCAAAGCTGATGCATCAATCAATTGCCAAGACAATTTTTATCTCAATACTTATGGTTATGTTAGGCTCTTGTGTCAGTACAAAAAATGTAGGTTATTTTGATAATGCAAGGGAAACAGAATATGCCAGTATTGCTGGAGTGGAAAATCCCATCCAGGCCAATGATATCCTTAGTATATCAATCAGCAGTTTGAATCCGGAAGCATCCGCAGTTTTCAATACAACCAATATTCAATCAAATAACATCAACACCTCTAATGGCAATGTTATACAGCCAAGCGGATATCTTGTGAATGCTGAAGGGTTTATTCAATTGCCCATGCTTGGAAGTATCCAATCCGCAGGATTAACCAAGAAGGAGTTGAAAGAAAAAATAACCAATACAATTGTTGAAAAAAAACTCCTTGTGGATCCTATTGTCAGTATTCGTCATTTGAATTTTGAGGTTACAGTCATTGGTGAAGTGGGTCGTCCTATGGTTATCCCCGTTCCTAATGAAAAAATTTCATTGTTAACAGCACTTGGTCAAGCAGGTGATATTACAGTGTATGGGAAAAAAGACAATGTATTGGTTATCCGGGAAACCAATGGCAAAAAAATGGTCAAACGGATAAGCCTCAATACTGCTGACTTTTTGAATTCTACTTATTATTACCTCAAGCCCAATGATATCGTATATGTTGAGCCCAACAAGAATAAACTTGCTAGTGTCAGCCGGGGAAGACAGTTGCTTCCTGCTTTACTCTCCGGCTTGTCGGTTGTAGTTATTGTACTTGATAGAATATTTTAATCAGATGAACATCCATCACGATAATATGCAAGTAACCAATGAAACATTGTTCAGCAAATTGCTGGCGAAGTATATTCCCTATTGGCCAATGTTCCTGGTACTGGCCATATTATCATTTGGGGCTGCATGGGCCTATACCAAGATTACTCCCAAAAAATACCAGTCTACTGCATCATTGATCATCAAAGATGAGAAAAAAGGAAATGACGATTCAAGGATAATGGAGTCCCTTAACTTGATGGGTTCAAAGAAAATCATCGAAAATGAAATAGAGGTTTTAAAATCAAGACCAGTTATAGAAAATGTGGTAAAAAACTTTCGATTGTATGCACCTGTTTACCTAGAGGAAGGCTTTCTCGACCAATATTTATATGAGAGCGCCCCATTGACAATAGAATCACTGGAGCCTCAAAAATTGAAAAGCAGTACGGAAAAGTTGTACCTGCAGCTGGATGCCCAAGACAAAAAAACGATCATCATCAATGGTAAAAAGGCAGGATTTTACGGATCATGGTTGACGACTGATTATGGGATTTTACGCTTCACTATTGCTAAACCTTCTGAATTGATGGACCCCGAAAAAAAATATTTTTTCCAGGTTATTGGCATTCCTTTAAAAACAAAGATTATTCTGGATAACCTGAAAGTGTCTTCGGCGAACAAGCTTTCCAGTGTTATAGAATTGAAGTACAATGATTTCACACCGAAACTGGCTCAAGACATACTGGATCAGGTTATTTTGTCCTATAATGCTGCGGCTATCAATGAGAAAAATACCTTGGCAAAAAGCACACTAGCGTTTATTGAACAACGGTTGAATGTTGTAGGCGCTCAATTAAGCGGCATAGAGCAACAAATCCAACAATACAAAGCCAACTCAGGAGCCTTTGATATCAGTACACAGGGTCAGCTTTTTTTGCAAAACGTCAGTTCTAATGATCAAAAACTCAGTGATATCAACGTTCAACTTTCAGTAATCAATGATCTTCAAGGCCAATTGGAAAGCAATAACAATCTGTCTGTAAATCATACTGTTTTGTTGGGTAATGTGGACCCAATTCTAACACAGATGATAGGCAGTTTGAATGCTGCTGAATTGGAAAGGGAAAAGTTGAAAAAAACTG
>CALPWM020000315.1 GCA_943327275.2 Chitinophaga pinensis | reverse complement strand
CAGATGTGTTGAATGGAGAGCCTGAACCAGACAAAAAAATGGAACAGCGTTGTGTGCATTCCAGTGAACGGGAACGTGCTGCCATGGATGCTGAAAGAGCCGCCAATAAATACAAGCAGGTAGAGTACATGCGCCAGTTTATTGGGGATGAATTTGAGGCTGTCATCTCTGGTGTAGCAAGTTTTGGTTTTTGGGCAGAAACCATTGATCACAAATGTGAGGGCTTGGTTTCAGCAACATCCCTGTTGGATTACGATGATTTTGTTTACCACGAAACTGAATATGCGCTGATTGGAAGAAGAAGCGGATGGGCTTTCCGCATTGGAGACCCAGTAAAGATCAAAGTCATTTCAGCCAACCTGACCAAGCGCCAACTTGATTATGAGTGGATGCTGGATGTAGACTTCAAGGTTACATCACCAAAGAAAAAGAAAAAATAAGCAGAAGAACGCTTCATTTGCTATCTTAGAGCACCTTAACAAAGGCACTTTATGACAGGCATTGAAACATTACAACAATCATTCGAAACCTATTTTAACCATAGGCATTTTCCTTCTTTTCCTGCAACGCTATACGATCCGTTGGAAGAATTTCTTTCCAATTCAGGAAAGAGAATCAGACCTGTCCTTTGTTTGATGGGCAATGGGCTGTTTGGAGAAATCAAACAGGATGCTTACCATCTTGCTGCAGCTGTTGAACTCTTCCACAATTTCACTTTGGTTCATGATGATATCATGGACAAAGCCCCACTGCGCAGGGGAAAGCCAACTGTGCATGCTGTGCATGGAGAACCAACTGCATTGCTCGGTGGAGATGTGATGATGGTGGTGGCGTATGATTACCTCAACAAAATCGATCCTTCCTTTCTCAGGAAAACATTGCATCTTTTCAATAAAACAGCCAAGGAGGTTTGCGAAGGCCAACAATTGGATATGGATTTTGAAAAGCAGGATCATGTTTCTTTGGATCAATACCTGAAAATGATTGAATTGAAAACCTCGGTATTGCTTGCTTCCAGTCTTCAGTTGGGTGCCATCATCGGTGGCGCAAGTGAGGGCAACCAGCAAAACCTGTATGAATTTGGAAGAAACCTGGGTATCGCCTTCCAGGTACAGGATGATTATCTTGATGCCTTTGGCGACCCAAGCAAATTCGGAAAACAAGTAGGAGGTGATATTCAAAGCAACAAGAAGACCTTTTTGATGATTCATGCACTTGAAACCGCAAAAGGAGACATGCTTGCTGAATTGCAACAGCTCATGAAGCAGGAAGACAAGGACAAAGTAGAAAAAGTGCTGGCCATCTACAAAGCTTGTGGCATTGACCTCTGGGCCAATGCACTCAAGGAACAATATCTTGAAAAGGCATTTTTACACCTTGAAGAGATTGCTGTATCCAAGGAAAGAAAAGCATCCCTGGTTGAACTGGCTCATTATCTTATCAAAAGAGACAAATAAAAACAGATATTTTGGGAAATATTTTCAGGAAAAAGAATTTACAGGATCTGAATGGTGAAGTTTCATTGCATGCTGGCCCCGAGGGATCTTCTGGCTTGCACCGTGTACTGAATGTGAAAGACCTCACGCTGATGGGCGTTGCTGCAGTGATTGGTGGTGGTATTTTTTCAACCATTGGTTCAGCAGCCTACAATGGCGGACCAGGAGTTATTCTTCTTTTTATCATTACTGCCATTACCTGTGGTTTTACAGCATTATGCTATGCAGAGTTTGCTTCACGTATACCAGTTGCTGGTAGTGCATACACCTACTCCTATGTGAGTTTTGGTGAAGTGGTTGCCTGGATCATTGGATGGGCACTTATTTTAGAATATGCCATTGGGAACATTGTGGTGGCTATTTCATGGAGTGCGTATTTCAACAATATTCTCCATGCCATGGGCCTTGATCTTCCCAAGTGGTTAACAGTTGGCTATCAGACTGCCAGTAACATCCATGATGCAGCCTTGGCTACAGGTGCAGATGTTTCAGGATTGGTTTACACCAATGCTCCAAGAATTTTAGGAGTTCCTTTTATTATCAATTTACCCGCATTTGTAATCGTTGCACTCATTTCTATGTTGGCTTACATTGGCATTCAGGAGAGCAAGCGTACAGCCAATGCAATGGTGATGATCAAAATAGTTGTGCTCCTCTTGGTTGCCGTTGTAGGATTCTGGTTTATTTTCTCTAATGGTACCAGCACCAATTGGACTCCTTTTCTTCCTAATGGAATGGGGGGAGTATTGAAGGGGGTTTCGGCTGTATTCTTTGCCTATATTGGATTTGATGCCATTTCTACCACTGCAGAGGAGTGTGCCAATCCTCAAAGGGATCTGCCCAAAGGGATGATCTATTCACTCATCATCTGCACTGTTATTTATATTGTGATTGCATTGGTCATTACCGGATTGGTCAACTACTCCGAGTTTGCGAATGTCGCAGATCCTCTTGCATTTGTTTTTGAGCGGATCAACATGCAAAAATTTGGTTTCTTCATTTCAGTCAGTGCAGTGGTTGCAGCCACCAGTGTATTGTTGATTTTTCAAATAGGGCAACCCAGGATTTGGATGGCGATGAGCAGGGATGGCCTTCTCCCAAAATCATTTGGTAAGGTCAACAAAAAATACCAAACCCCAGGATTCTCTACTGTAATTGCAGGTGTTTTGGTAGCGGGACTGGTGCTTTTTATTGATGACAAATTGGTTACTGACCTGACCAGTATTGGCACCCTGTTTGCATTCGTTTTGGTCAGTGGAGGTGTCCTGCTACTGCCAAGGATTGAGAAGCAGAAAGGTAAATTTTCTATCCCTTACATCAATGCGCAATATATTTTCCCATTGATCTATGTACTTACTTTTTACCTGTTTCAAGAAAGAACCATTAATGCTGTTGTAAACATCGGAACTGAAGGATATCAGGAAGTGCTTTTTATCATTTTTATGATACTGGCTGGTATTCTTGCAATAGTTTCTTTTATCAAGAAGTACTCTCTTATTCCAGTCCTTGGAGTGGCCTGTTGCATGTACCTGATGGTTGAAATTCCTGCTAAAAGTTGGCTTGTTTTTTGGGGATGGATGGCTTTTGGGCTTTCTATCTATCTGCTGTATGGCAAGAACAACAGTAAGTTGAACAAATAGCGAGATAGGGACT
>CALPWM020000314.1 GCA_943327275.2 Chitinophaga pinensis | reverse complement strand
TTGCCTTCAATCTTTCGGTAAGGGCGCTTTCAAAAGTATCGCCATTCACCGTTAACCTCAGCTTCAACTTGGAACCTGTTTATGGCATACTGTTGGCATTCCTGCTCTACAACGAACACAAAACACTGGGGCCATCCTTCTATGCCGGTATTTCCATCATCATCCTGACTGTTGTGCTGCAAACTTTGAAAGTTTGGCGCGATTCCAAGCCCCAATTGGATAAGAATTGAATGGTTTTTAAGGCCAATTCGTTAATTTCAATTCAAATTCCTCATCATATGCGCCACTGTCAAAAATCATTGCTTTTTGTATTCTCATTCCTTTGCTTCAGTCTGATCGGTTGGAGCCAAAAAAAGCCTTTGGACCATACCGTTTATGATGGATGGCAGTCTATTGGTGAACGAAAAATCAACAACAACGGAACATGGATTGCCTATACCGTAGAACCTCAGGAAGGAGATGGTCAGTTGATTATACAAAAGACAGATTCTTCTTTTTCTACCACTATTCCAAGAGGGTACTCTATCTCGTTTTCTGAAGACAGCCGATTTCTTGTATGTAAAATAAAACCATTTTTCGCTGATACCAGGAATGCCAAAATCAAGAAAAAAAGGCCTGATGAATTTCCCAAAGATTCTCTGGCTATTTTCGATCTGGGCCAACGCTCAATAGAGAAAATTGCAGGTGTTACATCCTATAAAATGCCAGAAAAAGCCGGCGGCTTGTTGGCCTATCAATTGATCAAAAAGCCTGCCGATACAGTGAAAATGCCCCTTGCAAAAGATACTGCTGCAAAAAAACAGGATTCTGTAAAGAAACAGATTCCGCTCATCATCGAGCAGGTGCCTGATAAAAAACAAAAAAGAAAACTGACTGCAAAGGGGGAGAATGATGAAGAGATGATTGATGCAGAAGGTGATGAGGGGGGTGCTGCGCCCGTTCAAGAAGGTACTGAACTCGTGGTGCTGAGGTTGGGACAAAAGAATCCCAAGACACTTCCACTGACAAGCGATTACCTCTGGAGTGAAAACGGAAAGATTCTTTTGGTAGAATCTTCCTCCAGCAAATCCAACAAAAACATCAAGCCAATGGTCTACATCTGGCGCGCTGTTGAAGACCGTTTTGATACCCTGCTGGTGGGAGGAAATGATTTCAGGAATTTCGCCATCGATGAGGATGGATACCAGATTGCATTCGTGGCAGAGCGCGACAGTGCATTCAAGTCTCTTCAGAAGTTTCATAAATTATGGTACTGGCAAAATGGCGATGCAGGGGCTACTGTTTTGGCGGATAAATTTACTCCTGGCATGAACCTCAACTGGACCATCAGTGAAAACTATGCCCCCAATTTTAGTAAATCAGGAAAGCGTCTTTTCCTGGGAACCGCTCCCATCAAGCCTATTAGGGATACCTCGCTCATAGACATGGATCTGGTCAAGCTGGATGTTTGGCATTACAATGATGATTATTTGCAGCCATACCAACTGAGAACAGCAGAAATGGACAACCGGAAATCCTACCTTGCCATGGTAGACCTGTCCACCAAAAAACTGACCCAATTGGCTGATCTTGACATCCCTCAGGTGATGACTGCTGCAGAAGGAGATGGTAAACAATTTCTGGGCATGAGTGACAAAGGAAAAAGGGTCGCCAGCCAGTGGGAAGGTGGAACAAAAAAAGATATTTACCTGATTGATCCTGCCACCGGATCCAAAAAAATCATTATCAGGGAACTGTCTGGCATGCCCCAATTTTCACCAGAAGGAAACCACCTGGTTTGGTATGATGCAAAGCAAAGGCATTATTATGCTTACCATAATGGACAAGTCATCAACATCAGCAAGCAGGTCCCAGTAAAGCTATATGATGAAGAATATGACATGCCCTCTGATCCAACACCTTATGGCCAAATGCGTTGGCAAAAAAATGATGAAGCCATCTACGTGTACGACAGGTATGATATTTGGAAGCTGGATCCCAAAGGATTGGTTGCACCCATCAACATCACTGCAGGCAATGGAAGAAAGACCCATTACAGTTATCGCTTCATCCCCATGGATCAGGAGGAACGTACTGTACAAGCAGGACAGACCATTCACCTGAGGATCTTTGATGAAAAAACAAAACATGCTGGCATCGGTACCATGCAATTGATGCCCAATGCAACCATCAATGTACTTCAAACAGGCGCCTTTGCCATGGGCTTTCCAGTAAAGGCAAAAAATGCTGCCGCATATATCTACACCAAAGAAAGCTTTGCATCATCCCCCAATATCCATTTCTCCAATGATTTGGTGAAGGAAACAAAATTCAGCAGTATCAATCCGCAACAAGCGCAGTACAACTGGGTGAAAGCAGAGTTGTTTTCCTGGAAGGCATACGACGGAAAAATGACCACAGGCATTGTCTACAAGCCTGAAAATTTTGACCCTTCAAAGAAGTATCCCATGATTGCCTACTTCTATGAAACCCTTTCTGATGGCCTGTTCAGCTACCAGTCTCCATCACCCACGCCAAGCAGGCTGAACATTCCCTTCTTTGTGAGCAGGGGATATATAGTATTGGCTCCAGACATTCACTATGTAGACGGATATCCTGGAAAAGCTGCTTATGATTATGTTGTCAGCGGTGCCCGCGCCCTCGTGAAAAAAGGATGGGTGGACAGTACCAAAATGGGCATTCAAGGGCAGAGCTGGGGTGGTTATCAGGTGGCACACATCATTACCAGAACCAATTTGTTTGCAGCTGCCTGGGCCGGTGCTCCTGTAGCCAACATGACCAGTGCATACGGCGGAATCCGCTGGGAGAGTGGCATGAACAGACAGTTCCAATACGAGAAAACACAGAGCAGGATTGGTGCAACCCTTTGGGAGAAGCCACAGTTGTACATTGAAAACTCTCCGCTTTTCCATTTGCCCAAAGTCAAGACACCTTTGGTGATCATGTCAAATGACAATGATGGTGCAGTGCCTTGGTACCAGGGCATTGAAATGTTCACCGCAATGCGCAGGTTGAACAAGAAGGTCTGGATGCTCAATTACAACGGAGAAGCACACAACCTGGTGGAAAGGAAAAACAGGAAAGACATTCAGATCA
Source organism: Chitinophaga pinensis (assembly GCA_943327275.2). Lineage (GTDB taxonomy): Bacteria > Bacteroidota > Bacteroidia > Chitinophagales > Chitinophagaceae > Pollutibacter. The sequence continues at coordinate 58 of CALPWM020000314.1, read as the reverse complement.
GGGAACAGCAATTCTTTGACTGGTTGTTGAAAGGAGAAAAACCTTCTGTTTGGCTGAC
>CALPWM020000313.1 GCA_943327275.2 Chitinophaga pinensis | reverse complement strand
TGCGATTGGTGTACACAGGAATGGGGCAGATACCTGGACTCAACCCTCTCTTTACAACCTTGACATGCAGGCAGGTGCCCCTCCTGATGATTTTGCCGTGACAGGTCAGAATTGGGGTTTTCCTACTTACAATTGGGAAGCCATGAAGGCTGATGGATTTGCTTGGTGGAGACAACGTTTCCAGCAAATGTCAAACTATTTTGATGCTTTTAGGATTGATCATATTCTTGGTTTTTTTCGCATTTGGTCTATACCCCGTTATGCGGTTGAAGGTATCATGGGTAGGTTTGTGCCAGCTATTCCGGTTTCAAGGAATGAGTTTGAGCTGAGGGGAATTTTTATTGACAACAATCGATATTGCAAACCATATATCACTGATGAGGTCATTGGCCAATCGGCAGGCCATTTGGATGCTGATGTAAAATATTTTCTGCAATCCAATGGAGATGCAACATATCGTTTCAAATCTATCTTTGATACACAACGAAAAATCGAAGCCTATTTTACATCTGAAGGACTGGATGATTCGAAGAAAGGATTAAAACAGGTTTTGTTCAATCTCCATGCCAACGTTATTCTTTGGCCTGATGGAGATAACAACAATGGTTTTCATTTCCGTTTCAATGCTGCTAAAACCCTGTCATATCAGCACCTGGATCTTCATATCCAGCAAAAGCTTTCTTGCTTGTATGATGATTATTTCTACCACAGACAGGAGCATATATGGAAACATGAAGCGCTTGAAAAACTTCCCGCATTAAAACTTTGTACGGATATGCTCATATGCGGCGAAGACCTGGGAATGGTTCCTCAAAGTGTTCCTGCTGTCATGTCATCGCTTGGTTTTCTGAGCATGGAAGTCCAAAGAATGCCCAAGCAATTGAATACAACTTTTTTTGATCCATCCCGTGCACCCTATCTTTCTGTAGTTACTCCTTCTACCCATGACATGAGCACCATCCGTGAATGGTGGTTGGAAGATCAGAACAAGACGCAACAATTTTACAATCAACAGCTTTGTCAGCATGGAGAGGCTCCGGCTGCAGCAACGAGTCCTGTCGTTCGTTCTGTCATACTGCAACACCTGGCATCACCAGCCATGTGGGCAGTATTTCAGATGCAAGATTTACTTGCCATGAATGATAGTCTTCGATTGGAAGATCCTCATGCAGAAAGAATCAATATCCCTGGCGATCCTAACCATTATTGGAGATTTAGAATGCACTTACCGATTGAGGAATTGATTAAAAATGATACCTTTAATCAAGAACTCAACTATTTAATCAGTGCGAACAATCGATAGTTTTTCACTGTAATTTTATTGGCTTTAAACGGAAGAGGCAGTATAATCTATGTTTACAATTCGTTATTGGCAAAAAGAGCTGGCTTTTGAATATCCATTTACGATTTCCAAAGGGACAAAAACACACCAGCCCACCTTCATTGTTGAACTGAATTTTCGTGGCATTATTGGGTATGGCGAAGCTCCGGCCATTGCATATTATGGAATTACTACTGATCAGATGGTAGCTGATCTTGAAGCGAAACGAAAGTTTGTTGAATCCTTTTCTCTGACTGATCCCAAACGATTTTGGCATTTTTTACATCATTTGTTTCCCAACAATCCTTTTTTGGTTTGTGCGTTGGACATGGCTGGATGGGATATCTATGGCAAGCTCCGTAGAAAACCATTGTATGAGTTATGGAACTTGAATCTGGCCAATGCCCCCAAAACCGATTATACCATTGGCATCGATTCACTGGACAAGATGCTGGAGAAAATTAATGCACATCCTGCGCCGATATACAAAATAAAAGTGGGCACTTCAGAAGATCTTGAAAAACTGAAAGCCATCAGGCAGCATACCAATGCCATCATCAGGGTTGATGCCAATGCAGGCTGGACCTTTGATCAAGCCATGCAAATAGTACCAGTTTTGGAAGAACTCAAGATTGAAATGATTGAGCAGCCTTTGGCCAAGGATGATTTTGAAGGAACAAAAATTTTAAAGTCCACAACATCAATTCCGATTTTTGCTGATGAGTCTTGTGTAGGGGAGAGAGATGTTGAAAAATGTGCTGGCTATTTTTCCGGCATCAATATTAAGCTTACCAAATGCAGTGGCATCACTCCTGCAATGGAAATGATAAAAAAGGCAAGGTCTTTGAATCTTCAAGTCATGTTGGGATGCATGAATGAGAGCAGTATAGGAACAGCTCCATTGGCACATTTGGCGCCGTTGGTAGACTTTCTGGATGCAGATGGTCCATTGTTATTGACGGACAACTTAGGGGCTGGAATCGATTTTATTGATTACCAATTAAAGCCATCTTTGTTGCCTGGTTTAGGAATAAACCCTGTGTTGGATAGTCTATAACCTCCAACCCAAGCCAATACCTATCATCCTTGGATTTCCAAGGTGCGCAGCACCAAAATCATAAGCGTAGTTGATGTATTTTGTTCCCGTCAGGTTTCTACCCCAAACGGAGACGTCGAAATGCTTTGTTCTGATGCTTGATCTGAAATTCACCAATCCATAAGCTTTTTGCTCAATGGTATTGGCTAGATCAAAGTACTGCTTACCAATATGGTTGTATTCCAGCCTGAACATCAGCTCATGTGCAGCAATGCTGGTCTGGTATTGTGTTGCAAAATAATTGGTTGACGATGGAGTAAATACTTGTTTATTGCCGGATAGGTCAACCTGGTTGCCATTGCTAACGACTCCCAAAACAGCGTATTTCGCTGATGTCAATCCACCTGAATACTGTACACTCAAGCCTTTCGCCAATTTAAGTTCCATTTCAACCTCCATTCCCCATGCATTCATTTCCCCAGCATTTTGAAAAATGGTAACAGCATCTGGTAATACCAGTAATGGAGTTTGGATATCCATCACTTTATTATAAAAAACGGCAATTGCATACCTGAACTGGTTATTCTTGTCCTTTCCTTTGATACCAGCTTCAAACATGTTGCTGAATTCAGGATTATAAGCAGACAACGGAATCTGAGATGGATCTGAAGAGATTGATGTCAATCCACCACTCCTGAATCCTCTGCTGAAGGATAGATACATCATCTCATGTGCATTAAGCTGGTATTGAATGCCCAATTTGGGTGAAAATGCTCCATATGATGATTTTCCAGTAGTGTC
>CALPWM020000312.1 GCA_943327275.2 Chitinophaga pinensis | reverse complement strand
GTGGGAGCAAGGGTTCACCTAAAAAATATCAACGTTCCAGAGGATATCATAGAACTTGAAAAAAAGATTGAAGACATCAAGCTTGAAAAAAACCGTGTGGTAAAAAGCCAGCGCTTTGAAGAAGCCGCCAGTTTGCGTGATACTGAAAAGCGTTTGCAGGAAGAGCTTGAAGCTGCTAAGAACAAATGGGAAGAAGAATCCAAACACAAACGATTCCCCATCAGCGAAGATGATATTGCAGAAGTAGTGAGCATGATGACAGGTATCCCTGTTAAGCGGATGGTACAGGCCGAAACGGATAAGCTGAGGAACATGTCCATCGAAATGAAGGGCATGGTTGTTGGACAGGATGATGCCATCAGCAAGGTGGTGAAAGCCATTCAACGGAACCGTGTTGGCTTGAAAGATCCCAAAAAGCCCATCGGAACCTTCATTTTCCTTGGCCCAACGGGGGTTGGTAAAACCGAGCTTGCCCGTGCCCTTTCAAGGCAAATGTTTGATTCTGAAGATTCCCTGATCAGGATAGACATGAGTGAATACATGGAGAAGTTTACCGTCAGCCGTTTGATTGGTGCGCCTCCAGGTTACGTTGGATATGAAGAAGGTGGACAACTTACCGAAAGGGTAAGAAGGAAGCCATACTCAGTGATCTTGCTTGATGAAATTGAGAAAGCCCATCCAGATATTTACAATATTCTTTTGCAGGTACTGGATGATGGACAATTGACAGATGGCCTGGGAAGAAAAGTGGATTTCAAGAATACTCTGATCATCATGACTTCCAATATTGGTGTTCGCCAGTTGAAGGATTTTGGTGAAGGGGTTGGTTTTGCAACCAGTGCCCGTCAGGCCAATGCTGAAGAGGCGAACAAGGCCGTCATTGAAAAGGCATTGAAACGCACCTTCTCTCCTGAGTTCCTGAACCGGGTAGATGATGTCATCATCTTCAATTCTCTTGAGAAGTCACATATTTTCGAGATCATCGATATCCTCATGAAGAGTGTAATGAAGCGCCTCACCAACCTTGGATTCTCACTGGAGCTCAGTCCTGAGGCCAAGGATTTCATTGCCGACAAGGGCTATGATCAACAGTTTGGTGCAAGGCCTTTGCACAGGGCCATCCAAAAATACCTGGAAGATCCTTTGGCAGAAGAGATTCTCAGCATGAGCATCAAAGCTGGAGATGTAATGGTCGCAGACCTTGATAAGGAAAACCAGAAAATTTTCTTCACCATCAAGCCTTTGCTTCCCGGCAAGAAAGAGAAATCAAAAGCCTGATGAATTGAATACGCATTAACTTTGTCCCGGCTTCGGCCGGGATTTTTTTATGTACAATACAACGATTGGAACGGATATTGAGAAAGCGAAAGCACTTCTGGCAGCGGGTGAGCTGGTGGCCATCCCTACGGAAACTGTTTATGGACTTGCCGCCAATGGTTTTAATGAAGCCGCTATAGCCAAGATATACGCAGCCAAGAATCGTCCGCAGTTTAATCCGCTGATTCTTCATGTGGCTAATGTCGAGCAGGCGGAAAAATTGGTGACAGAGATTCCGGATGCTTGTAAACGCCTTATGCAATCCTTTTCTCCAGGCCCCATTACATACCTGTTGCCCAAGTCATCCCTTGTGCCAGATCTTGTTACAGCCGGCAGCTCAAGGGTAGCCATTCGGATTCCCAATCATCCGATGGCACTGGATCTTTTGAGTAGGCTTGATTTTCCATTGGCTGCGCCAAGTGCAAATCCATCAGGATATGTAAGTCCTGTTTCAGCAGACCATGTGATGCAAGGACTGCATGGCAAGATTCCTTATATCCTTGATGGAGGAAGTTGCAGTGTTGGGTTGGAGTCAACGATTGTTGGATTTGAAAATGATACAGTGGTGATTCACCGGCTGGGGGGCATTACTGCCGAGCAGATCAGACTTGTATCTGGTACTGAAGTACGCACTGCATTGTCGCATGCTGCACCAACTGCACCAGGGCAATTGAAAAGCCATTATGCTACATCCAAGCCATTGTTGATTGGAGATGTTGAGCCGTTGATCAATGCATTTGAAGGAAAGAAAATTGGTTTGCTGATGTTTGAGCATTCAGCCGGTATAGCAGTTGAAAAAGAAATCCTGCTCTCCCCATCAGGAAGCCTGGAAGAGTCTGCTTCAGGGCTTTTCAGGGCCATGCGCTTGTTGGATCAATCCGATCTTGATGTAATTATTGCGCAACGTTTCCCCGATACTGGCATCGGCAGGGCGATCAACGACAGGTTGGAAAGAGCAGCTTATAGAGGCGATTAGCAAATTTCACTCAACTCCAACCAACGCAGTTCCTTCTCATCCACAATACTGCTTATTTCACTGAACCGGTTGGACAGTTTTTCAATTTCTGCATAGGCCAGTGAAGCATCTTGCAATTTTTCAGTGATGCTGGTCTTCTCTTCCGTCAATTGCTTGATTTCTTTTTCCAACAATTCAAACTCCCTTTTTTCATTGAAACTTGGTTTTCTTTTCTCGGGCTTGATTTCTTGCTCAGGCTCACGGTTGACAATGATTTGAGCCTTCACTTTTTCTGGGTCTGCAGATTTTTCAGCCACCTCCAGACGGTATTCTCCATAGTTGCCAGGGAAATCCCTGATTACACCTTCCCCTTCAAAAACAAAGAGATGGTCAACAATCCTGTCCATAAAATAACGGTCATGGCTGATGATGATCAGGCAGCCAGGAAAATCGAGTAGGAAGTTCTCCAATACGGATAGTGTTGGAAGATCGAGGTCATTGGTAGGCTCATCCAGGATGAGAAAGTTAGGGTTTTTAAAAAGAATGCTCAACAGGTGAAGCCTTCTTTTTTCGCCACCGCTCAGTTTGCTGACATAGCCATATTGCTGGTCTGGCGTGAAAAGAAACAGTTCCAGGAATTGGGCTGCACTCAGGGATCCACCATTGGCCAGTGGGAAATTTTCTGCAATGTTTTTGACAAATTCTATAACCCTTAGATCTTGTTTTATCTCAAGGCCTTTTTGCGAAAAATTTCCAAAAACAATGGTGTCTCCAATATTGATCTTGCCGCTATCCGGCTCTTCCAGCCCCTGCAGCATGTTGATGAAAGTGGTTTTACCTGCACCATTTTTTCCAATGATACCAACCCTTTCACCTTTTTTGAAGGTATAGTCCAGCCCGTT
>CALPWM020000311.1 GCA_943327275.2 Chitinophaga pinensis | reverse complement strand
GACTCGGCATTGGAAAACTATTGACTTGTGGCGGTATTGGTATTTGGGCATTGGTGGATTTGTTTCTGATCATGGGAGCAACCAGGGAGAAGAACTTTACAAAATTTCAGCAGCTTTTGTATTGATGGGAATTAGCAGAAAAAACCTTTATATCCTGATCATGCTGTTTTGTATGTCAGGCTATTCATGGCTTGTCATGCATTTTGACAGCAGGTGGGCAAATGTAGTGGGTCCTGTTTGTGTGTTCAAAAAAGCAACCGGAATTCCTTGCCCCTCTTGTGGTGCAACGCGTTCAATGATTGCTTTGATCAATGGAGATTTTTTAAAAGCCATTTTATGGAATCCTATAGGATTGCTTTTGTTGGGAGGACTCATCATCTTTCCTTTTTGGCTCCTGCATGATCTTGCATTGAAGAAGAACAGCTTTCATGTTTTTTATGCATCAGTTGAAAAAACGCTAAAGCAAAAGCATGTTGCATGGCCATTGATTGTACTGGTATTGTTAAATTGGTGCTGGAACATCTACAAGGGAGTATAAAAATGTCTTCAACGTTCATATATCATCCAACAGAATCAGAAGCTGAAAAAGCTTCGAACAGCTATCTCATGTCACTGATTGCCATCATGGTTGGATTTCCATTGCCCATCATCAACCTGATGGCTACGCTGTTTTTTTATATTGCCAACAGGAAGTCAACGTATTTTGTGCGCTGGCATTGTATTCAGGCCCTGCTTTCTCAACTGAGCCTTTTTGTGATCAATACCATCGGCTTTTGGTGGACGGTCTCAGTATTGGTCAGGGAGGATGAACATGTTTCAAACCCTTATCTGGCCTATATCATAACAGTTTTTGTTGTCAATATTTTTGAGCTGGCCATTACAATTTCAGCTGCCATCAAAACAAGAAAAGGCCAACATGTTTCCTGGTGGTTTTATGGCCCACTGACCCAAATGATGTGTAAACCCTGATATGAAAAAAACAATATTACAGGCATTTATTCTTTTGTCGATGGCTGCAGGCATTTACCTGCTCATCAGCCGTGTGGATTGGATGAAATTGTTTCGCGTTGAAAAAATGACTGATGCCCTTGAACAGAAACTCGGCGATGTGGTATGGGCTGGAATGGAAGAACAGGCCATTGAAGAGGGAAAAGAATACGACCGGGTAGATAGCCTGGTTACTGCGATCTGCAAGAGCAATGGTTTCGAACGCAAGAAGATCAAGCTTCATATCATGGGGGATAGTGAAGTAAATGCCTTTGCCTTACCTGACCGTCACATGGTGGTTCATACAGGGTTGATCAATGCAGTGCACAACAATGATGAACTCAGCGGGGTATTGGCGCATGAAATAGCCCACATGGAATTGTCGCATGTCATGAAAAAACTGCTGAAGCAAATGGGGTATACGCTCTTGATCAGCATCACCACCGGCGAGGCCGGCGGCGGTGCCATCAAAGAATTGTTGGGCATGTTGTCGTCTACCGCCTACGACCGCAAACTGGAAAAGGATGCAGACATCAAGGCCATTGAATATTTGAAGAAGGCGGGTATCAGCCCCAATGGTTTTGCTGATTTTCTGTACCGCTTGGGCGAAAAAGATGGCTCACTGGGTAGCCTTTCCTGGATCAGCACCCATCCTGATTCAAAAGAGAGGGCGAAATACATCAGGGATGAAGCTGGACAATAGGGATGATCTTATATTTTGTTGTTGAGGACGTTCCAGGGCCCACCGTTATGACATTGAATCCCGGCAGTATTAAGCATTGCCGCTGCCAAGCCACTTCTATTGCCACTTCTGCAACAAGTAATGATTACTTTGTTTTTCTTTTTTAATTCTGCGGTTTTGTTTTTGATCTCATCCAAGGGGATATTGATTGATCCCTTGATATGACCGCTGTTGAATTCACCCGAAGTACGAACATCAACAATGACAGCGCCAGCTTTAACAAGTGCAGCAAAGTCTACCGCCGGCCCTGAAGAGAACATGTTTTTAATAAAATCGATCATGGTGTTTTTTTTATTTGTGGTAAATTATATCCCCAAACTCTTCAACCCCTTCAACCTCCTCAACTTATTCAACCTCCCTCAACTTCCCTCAACCTCTCTTAGGCCTCCACTGTATTTCCCAACGCCAGCCACTCGTTCATACTGGCGGAGTAATTGAGCACGTTGGTATAGCCAGCGCTTGCAAGCAATGAATATCCGATGGTTGCACGATCGCCTCCCTGACAATGGATTACTACTTTTTTGTCTTTGTTGACTTTTTCGAGGTTATCCATAAGGGTTCCCACAAAGACATGCTCTGCTCCTTTGATGTGTCCGCTGTTGAATTCGGTGGCATTGCGCAGGTCAATCACCTGTACATTGGGTTCATCCAACAGGGATTTAAATGTATCGATGTTGATGACCGGCACAGTATCGAGATGACCGCCCTGATCGGTGAATTCAGTGGTTGATGGCACATAGCCCATGATGTTATCTAACCCAATGCGCATCAGTTTTCGGGTGAGGTCGTCTAGCATTGACGCGTCCGCCAACAACATGAACGGCTCTTCATAATTAAGGATCCAACCTGCCCACGTGGCAAATGAATTGTTGCCTTGTATGTTGATGCTTCCTGGAATATATCCTTTGGCAAATTCAGTTTTATTGCGGGCATCAATCAATTTTACTCCTCTTCCCATGGCTTCCATCATTTCCTGGTTGCTGAGGGCCTTCAGTTTCGGCACAGCCATCAACAAAGGACGATCCACCTTGTTCAACTTCTTCATCGTCGCAAAATACTTCGGTGGTTCGGGCTGGTCCTCCAAAAGGAACCTGGTGAACCCGATCTCATCGTTTTCAAAACGAAAAGCCCAGTTGCGTATTTTTTCATAGCCCACGGTAGTGCTGGGCACAGCGCCCAAAGCCTTGCCACAGGCCGATCCTGCGCCATGGCCAGGCCAGACTTGGATATAATCGGGCAGCTTGCTGAAACGGTCAATTGATTTGAACATCTGGTGCGCGCCTGCATCGGAAGTACCGCTGATGCCTGCTGCTTTTTCAAGAAGATCAGGACGACCGATATCACCAACAAAAACAAAGTCCCCGGTAAAAAACATAACAGGCACAGCACTTGCCGGTGTGTCCGTCAACAAAAAGCTGATGCTCTCTGGTGTATGACCAGGTGTGTGAAGG
>CALPWM020000310.1 GCA_943327275.2 Chitinophaga pinensis | reverse complement strand
TGGTGGTTTGGTACAAGTCAATACAAAAGATATTCCATCTAAAGATGTTCTTACTGTGGGGTTTGGTTTGGGTTACAATACCCAATCTACATTCAAGCCATTTGTCAGTAACCAACGCAATGAATTTGACTGGTTGGGATTCGATGATGGAACAAGAAACCTGCCAGATAGTTTTCCTGCAACTGCACAACTTTACAGGGCATTGGGCAAGGATGCTGCAGGATTGAAAAAACAAATTGAGCTTAGCCAAAGCTTCAGGGGGGACGTATACCAGCAGCAGTCAGGTATTGCGGCTCCCATCAAAACATTCAATATCACCTTTGCGAAAAACTATCAGCTGAAAAATGGTGCCAACCTTGGTATCTTGGTGGCAGCCAATTACAGGAATTCTATGTTGGTTTACAATGTTGAACGCTCTTTTTACGAGTCCAACGGAACAACAGTGTTTAATTTCAATGACAACCAAAACCACTACCAAACCAATCTTGGTGGAGTGGCAAACATCACCTGGGTTAAGGGCAAGCACAAAATTTCATTGAAAAATCTTTTCAATCAGTTTTATGAAGACAATTATTATACCAGGATAGGGTATAATACCAGCAGGCTCAATGACATTCAATTTTACTCTTCCTTTTTGAATCAGCGATCACTGTACAGTGCACAGCTGGAAGGTGAGCATCAATTGTCTGCCAAAGGAATAAAATTCAAATGGAATGGTAATGCAGGGCATAACCTCAAAACCCAACCGGATCTCCGCAGTGCTTTGTATGCACGGTCATTGAATACCAACAGGCCTTTCGAAATTGACCCGGATGATACCAGGAGATTTTACAGTTCATTGAAGGATTATAGTTTTGGTGGAGGCGGTCAGTTGATTGTTCCAATGAATTGGGGTGGGAAGTATAAGCAAACATTGAAAATCGGCGGCTCAAGCCTTGCACGTATTCGTGATTTCAGGAGCAGAATCTTCAGGTACAACATCACCAATTTCAATTCTTTTGTTGCTGCAAACGCCTTCAAACCTGTTGAGTCTGCTTTCTTTTATGACAACATGGGTCAAAGCGGATACATTTTGGAAGAGTTCACCAATAACCAGGACCGTTATTTTGGAGTATCTGTCTTGAATGCCGGATATGGTATGATGGATAACCAGTTTGGAGCCTTCAGGATGATTTGGGGATTGAGAGCAGAGAATTTTCAACAATTGCTTTCTTCTAAAGACCAGACTGGAAAGAGAAATACCAAGCTTACTGAGAAATTAGATCTTTTGCCATCGGTGAACCTGTTGCTGAATACAGGCGATAAGCAAAATATCCGTTTGGCCGCAAGCAGAACAGTCGCACGTCCAGAATTCAGGGAGATTGCTGAATTTGCGTTTTATGATTACGAAATGAATTATGGTGTTCAAGGTAATCCCGGACTGTTGCGCAGTTCAATATTGAATTATGATCTTCGTTATGAGCTTTATCCCAAAGCCGGTGAAGCCATTTCCCTTGGTGTTTTTTATAAAAACTTCACTGATCCCATTGAGTTGAGGTTGGATCCATCAAGCAATGCAGACTCTCGCCGTTATTTTTACCAAAATGCACTCAGTGCACAAACCATAGGTCTTGAATTAGAGGTGAGGAAAGGCTTGGAGTTCATTTCACCATCACTGAAAAACTTTGCATTTTTCGGAAACTATACCTACATACAGTCTGAAGTAACCTTTAATGACCTCAGTGCAGGTAATAAGGAAGTTAAAGCAGACAGACCATTGCAGGGGCAATCTCCCTACTTGTTCAACGCAGGTCTTCAATACACCAGTACTAAATTTAATGCATCACTTTTGTTCAACAAGGTTGGAGAGCGTTTGAGCTTGGTTGGTAACCAGGAGTTCCCCAATGTATTTGAGCGTCCAAGAAACCAGCTTGATCTTCAGCTTTCTAAGAAAGTCATTAAGGACAGGGGAGAAATCAAAATCAATTTCTCTGATATACTGAACAATGCTTTCTATTTCTATGAAAATGTTGATGGTCCAACCGCTTTCAAAAGTGGCGTCGACAGGCTTTTCAATGCATATACTCCCGGGTCAACTATTTCTGTAGGATTTTCCTACGATTTCAATATCAGCAAAAAATAAAAACAAGTCAAAAAAACAGTTAAAAACCATTGTATGAAAAGAGTTTTATTGGCCGTATTAGCCATCACATTGATTTCGGTCAGCTCCTGTATCAAGGTGAATTTTGAAGAGACCATCAACAACACAACAGGTGGTGGAACAGTCGGTACAGACCCCCAAGATCCTGCCCGCAATGGTGGTATTATACAGGGTATCCTGAACAAGAGTTATTATCTCCCTAAGGGCAAATACACCCTCAAGGGATATGTTTATATTACTGATGGAAATACCCTTACCATCGCTCCCGGAAGTGTTGTAGTAAGTGACATCACCGAAAAAGGAGCTTTGATCATTGAGCGTGGAGCCAAACTCATCGCTGATGGCAGGGCAACTGATCCTATTGTTTTCACCAGCGGTAAGGCGATAGGCCAGAGGACTCCCGGCGATTGGGGTGGTATTATCCTTTTGGGCAAAGCGCCAACCAATCGTCCTCAGGATCCAGCTCCAACTGTTGAAGGCGGTGTTGGCCGTAAATTTGGTGGAACTGACCCCAATGACGAAAGCGGCATCCTTCGTTTTGTTCGCATTGAGTTTGCTGGAATTGCAGCTGAGCCCGGTTCTGAAATCAATGGTCTAACCATGGGTGGTGTTGGTTCTGGAACCATCATTGAAAACGTTCAGGTTTCTTTTGGTAATGATGATGCCTATGAGTTTTTTGGTGGAACAGTAAACTGTAAGAACTTGGTTGCTTTTGCGACTGCTGATGATGACTATGATTTTGACTTTGGATACACTGGTAAAATACAGTACGGTATTGCTTGTCGCAAGCCTGATTTCGTAGATGGTGGTGACGCAGCAAATGGTATTGAGTGTGATAATGATGGTACTGGAACAACTGCTGCTCCTTTTACAAGGCCTCAGTTGAGTAATTTTACCTTTGTAGGTGCCAACAATGCAACCGGAACAGCTGCCAATCACAATTTTGGAAATCGCTGGAGAAGGGCTACACAATTCGTGCTCAGAAATTCTATCATCATAGGCTGGCCTAAAGGTGGACTTTCATTCGAATCTGCTGGTACTGCTCGCTC
>CALPWM020000309.1 GCA_943327275.2 Chitinophaga pinensis | reverse complement strand
TGACCACCAGATCGCACCCGCCAAAAGGGTTCTTATCCACGGAAAAAAAGGAGCTGTAAAAGCTGTTTTTGGATGGCCCGCCATTCATACCCGCATTGGTGGTGGAGAGCGAAAAGATCCACAGCCATCCGTTGAAAACCTGTTCCTTGACTGCGGAGCGAAAAATAAAAAAGAAGTTGAAGCACTGGGTCTTCATATTGGAGCAGTGGCCACTTATGAAGAGGGCTATGACGAACTGGCTTATGATTATATCATCGGAAGAGCACTTGACAACCGGGTTGGCGGCTTCATGATTGCAGAAGTGGCACGCTTGCTCAAAGAGAACAAAAAGAAGCTCCCCTATGCGCTCTATGTGGTGAATGCAGTGCAGGAAGAAATTGGACTGCGTGGAGCTGAAATGATTGCCAGGAGGATAAAGCCTGATGTGGCCATCATTACAGATGTCACCCACGATACAACCACCCCGATGATCAATAAAATCATTGAGGGAGATGTGGCTTGTGGTAAGGGGCCATCACTGGCTTTTGGACCTGCGGTACACAACAAGTTGCTTTCGTTGGTGGAAGATGTTGCTGAGAAAAAAAATATCCCTGTTCAGATGAGAACAGTGAGCCGCAGCACAGGAACAGATACGGATTCATTTGCCTATGCCAATGACGGATGCCCATCAGTGTTGATTTCCATCCCATTGAGGTACATGCATACAACTGTTGAAATGATCCACAAGGATGATATTGAACAGACCATTCATCTCATGTATGAAACATTGTTGGCACTGACGCCCAAAACCAAACTGAGTTATTTCTGATCTTGTTCAGGCTGAAGCCTGAAAGAAAAGCTGATTTGATGGTGGGAAAGCGAAGACTGGTAATGTGTTCTCGCGTAATAAATTCTAAGCCTTTGCAAGTGAAGGTTGAATCCATAACTGAAGCCTGTAAGTCCACTGACAATGTTTTGGATGCGCAATTCCCTTCTTCTTAATACATTGTATCCACCTGTAAGCACAATTTTTTCCCCCACCAGTATGTCAGTTCCAAGAACGAGATGACTGAAAATTTTGGTCCCAAAATTGGACTTGGGCTGCCTTCCCAAATTGGTCTCATTAAAAAGGGTATCGTTGTAAAGCAGATCAAACTGGTGCATTCGTTGGCCGGTGATTGAAAAACGGATAGGGGCTTTTTCCAGCTGCTTGGTCATCCCCAGGACTAGGTCAAAAGGAAGATCTTCCTTGCCATTGCCATATGATTTTAGCTGAACACCCATGTTTTTGGTGGCAAAACCGAATTGGATCATGCGTTCCTCATCGTAATAATTCAATCCCACATCCAGCGCCAAGCCCTGGCTCAGATAGGCACCATACCTTGAATTGATGAACTTGAGCGTTGACCCATAATACCATTTCTTGTTGTACTTCCTGGAAACGGTAACCCCAAGCAACTGGTCATAAGCCCGAAAAGTTCCGAGGATATTTCCTGAAGCATCCGTCTCTGGCTGTTCGCCGTATCCAAGATGGGTGATGCCCAGCGCCAATGTTGTAGCTTTTTTTTCCAGGTGATAGGCTCCCGCTGCGTAAAGCCCTGTAATTGTAGGTGCCAATGATGTAAAATTGGCTGAAACTGCTGAATGGTGTCCTTTCCGCAGCAATGATGGATTTTCACTGATCATGCCAAGCTCTGCGCCAAAATGGGAAACATTGCGTCCACCCAAAGCCCCGGCCTGGGGATGCAACTGAAGCCTCAAAAAATTGAATGCAGACGATCCTCCCAGGGTCTGTGCGGCAACCCCTGTAAAGGCAAGTAGCAATAAACCCATCACTGTGAGCCGACGAACCATGACCGAAATTAATCATCGGTTTCCATAAATGAAAATCCCCCATAAAAATGGGGGAAGTTCTTTAACCCTTAAAACAACCAACATAAGAGCATGATGCTCTTAATCGGGTATTTAACACATTTGATTTAAAAAATGTTTAACCAATTTAAAAAAACTTATACGAGGGCCAGTTCCAGTACCTGCTGCATGGTCTTGACATAATGGAATTTCATCCCTTTGATGAAATCTGCATTGATCTCGTTGACGTCTTTCTCATTCTGCCAGCAAAGGATGATTTCTTTCAAACCCGCCCTTTTTGCAGCAAGCACCTTTTCCTTGATGCCACCAACGGGTAAAACCTGACCACGCAAGGTTATCTCGCCGGTCATGGCCAGGTATGGCTTAACCCTTCTGCCAGTAAAGGCAGATGCCAAGGCAGACATCATGGTAATCCCAGCACTTGGACCATCTTTGGGTACAGCACCTTCAGGAACATGGATATGAATGTTCTTCTTTTTGAAAAGCTCAGGATCTATCCCATTTTTCTTGGCATTGGCATGCAAATAAGTAAATGCAGTATGGGCGCTTTCTTTCATCACATTTCCCAAATTTCCAGTGAGTTGCAGATCTCCCTTCCCATCGCTGATGGTTGATTCGATGAAGAGGATATCACCTCCAACATAAGTCCAGGCAAGGCCTACAGCAACACCAGGCATGTTCACCGTTTTGTACAAATCATTGCTGTACCGGGGCTTTCCAAGTATTCTTGTAATATCGTTCAATGTGAGGATAGACTTCATTTTACCCTTGATGGCAACATCCTTTGCCAGACTTCTCATGATGCTGGCCAACTGCCGATCGAGCTCCCTGACACCGCTTTCCCGGGTAAAGTTCTCAATGATATAGGTCATCACGGCTGTACTGACCTTAAGTTTGTATTCCTTCAGCCCATGCAACTCCTTTTGCTTGGGAAGCAGGTGGGTCTGTGCAATTTTTTCCTTCTCCTCTACTGCATAGCCAGAAAGATCAATGATCTCCAGCCTGTCCCTCAATGCAGGCTGAATGCTCTGTATGTCATTGGCAGTTGCAATAAACAAAACCTTGCTGAGATCGTACTCCAGCTCAAGGTAATTGTCATAAAAACTGTTGTTTTGCTCCGGATCAAGCACTTCTAACAAAGCCGAGGAGGGATCCCCCCGGTGGTCCTTGCCGACCTTGTCAATCTCATCAAGAATCATCACAGGATTGGAAGACTTTACTTTTCTGATGGACTGTAAAATTCTGCCTGGCATTGCGCCAATATAGGTTTTGCGGTGTCCCCTGATTTCACTTTCATCATGCAATCCGCCCAAACTGAACCTGACATATTTTCTACCGAT
>CALPWM020000308.1 GCA_943327275.2 Chitinophaga pinensis | reverse complement strand
AGCGGTAGAGTGTCGGAATAGTTTGCAAGCCGACAGTTAGCGTTTGCAGCGCATTGTATGTGCTGTTCACTTGCAAGGGAAATGCATTGGCCACTGTACTGACTTCCTGCCCGGAATGGATGGTTACGCCCAGGTTATTGTAAAATCCATAACGCTTACCCCATTTTCTTTCGGTTCCAAATTCCAGGTTAGTACCGGATAAATCGCCTGTTCCATGAAACGCCAGGTGTGCATTGAAGTTGAGTTGTCTGTCAAGCGTTGCAATCTGTGTTGGTGATGGTTTTGGTTTTCCAATGTCTTCACAGCGCAGGATGACAATGGTATCATTTCCCTTTTTTTCTACTGCTATGGGATGCTCGTTAATATTTTCTTTGTTGATGAAGCCTTTTATTGTTTCCAAACTGAAGTTTTGTTGTGCCTCATCTGATGCTGGATTATGAATATTAATATCCCTGGTATTATTAACATTCATCGCATCATTCTGATCTTTCAAATGATACTGACTATTGAATACATCATTCAATGGAGAAACATTTGTTGACTGATTTTCAATTGGGCCTTCACTGGTTGGCAGCGCATTGCTGTTTTCATCCTTAATGTTAGCACTTGTATTTTCTGAAATATTCGTTCTGTTTGCAGCTGAAATGTTTTGTTCGTTTATTTCAGCATCTTGCAAAAATTGAATGCATGCTCCCGCCATTGCAATACCCATGATCCACCACCAAATCAGCGCTCTTCTTTTTTTTTCTTTTTGGATTCTTTTTTCAACCTTTTGCCAGACAGCCTCAGATGGTTTCAACTGAAACCCTTCCATCCTGTTTTCAATAGATTTTTCAAATAATTTATTTTCCATGTTCAACATGTTTTTGGGCCAGGGATGTTTTTTCTTTTTCGATCCAATTGATCAGCTGTGTCCTTGCTCTTTGGTATTGGGATCGCACACTGACGGTTTTTATATTGAGCATCGCTGCAATTTCTTTATGCGAATAACCTTCAATGGCATGCAGGTTGAATACGATGCCATATCCAATGGGGAGCTTTTTGATCAACTCAGCAATTTCTTTCGCCGTCAACAGAATTTCAACATCATCTCCTGGTGTTGGTATGTCATTTTCCGCAGTTGCATCAAGCTGGGTCAGCGGGATTTTTGATCTTTTGATTTCATTGATGATGGTGTTCACCATGATTCGCCTGATCCAGGCGCCCAGATCTCCTGTCCCTTTGTATTGTTTCAGGTTTCTGAATACCTTGACAAAACCCTCCTGGAGCATGTCTTCTGCATCAGCCAGGGATTTACTGTAACGATAGCATACACCCAACATGATTCCTGCATGGGCGTCATACAGTTCTTTTTGGGCCTTCGCATCTCCCTGCAAAACCTTTGCAATCAATTCTTTTTGGTCACTCATGCTGCTGATTACCTGTTTGACAAAGGAATGTCATAAACTGTTGCACCGGTGTTCTAAATTATTCACCTAAAAAAATAGTTGTTAAACTAAAAATGTAGTTATATGTTTGTATAACTAAAAAGATAGTTGAATATGAACAAGTCATTGACAAAAGCCGAAGAGCAGGTCATGCAGGTGCTCTGGAGGTTGGAGAAGGGGTATTTGAAAGACATTGTTGAAGCAATGCCTGAGCCCAAGCCGCACAGCAATACGGTTTCTACTGTCATTAAGATTTTGATGGATAAAGGATATGTCAATCATGAAGTACATGGCAGGGTTCATTGCTATTCCGCTAAAGTGAGCAAAGAGGAGTATTCCGGTTCGACCATCCGAAATATCGTGGACGGTTATTTTGAAGGGTCTTTTGCTGATGTTGTTTCCTTTATGGTGGACCAAAAGGACCTCAAGGTTTCAGATTTGGAACTGTTGCTCAAAGAAATGAAGAATAAAAAATAATCATCATGCTGACGATTCTTCTTTACATGCTGAAAGTTGCATTGTGCAGCGCACTGCTTTATGGGTATTATCTCGCCGTTTTAAAGAATAGGCAATTTCATTATTACAACAGATTTTATCTGTTGGCTGTTTTTCTGATTTCTTGGATAATTCCACTGATAGAAATTGAGTTGAAACCATTTCAAGGCGCTACCACTCCAGTCTCCTATCAGCTGGTGGAAGTCATCGCTGACAACAACAGCAGTTTTGAGGGCATGATTGTTGACGATCAATCTTATTTCAATTGGCATTGGATTCTTCCATTTTTGTTGGGAATGGTTTCCTTTGTTGTATTGACAGGCGTAGTCCGCTCACTTTTTCGCATTTTTTATTTGATCAGGCGGAATCCGGTCAATCGTTTAAAAGATTTGAACCTGGTGATGACTGATGCTAAAGGCACGCCCTACTCCTTCTTTTCTTATATTTTCTGGAACAGGAATATTGATGTGGACAGCAGGATAGGACAACAAATGCTGGCCCATGAGTTGGTTCATTTCCGTCAGAAACATTCAATAGACAAATTGTTGATTGAGGTGATGATGGTGATTGGTTGGTTCAACCCTGTTTTCTGGATCTTGAAACGGGAGCTGTATCTGATCCATGAATTCATTGCAGACAGTCGTTCCATAGAGAACAACGACAGTGCACTGCTTGCAGAACTATTATTGGCTGCCGCGTACCCACAACATCAAAATAAATTTACCCATCCATTTTTCTTTTCACCGATTAAACGAAGAATTAGCATGTTAAAAAAAGTTTCCTCTTCCCGTTTTGGATATTTTAGAAGGATCATTGCTTTGCCCATTGCTGTGATGCTGCTCATGTTTTTTGCTTTTCGAATTCCCAATCAAGGAATGAATGCAGTTCGTTTAGATGCAAAATATGTAGTGGTCCTGGATGCAGGGCATGGTGGTACCGACCCAGGGGCAAGGTCTGCAGCTGGTGACAAGGAATCAGAAATGTCCCTCCAGCTTGTTCAAAAAATAGTAGCCTTGAACAAAAATTCCATGATCAGGTTTGAGTTGTCAAGGGCTAAAGATGAATATGTCAAGCTTCCAGACAGAACGAATTTTGCAAACGAGAAAAAAGCAGATCTCTTCGTATCAGTTCATATCAATGCTTCTCCCAATAAGACTCTTTCGGGTTTAGAGATTTACGGACCAAAAGAAGGCACTCCTGCTTTTTTGAATAGCATTCCTTTAGCCAGCATCATGAAGGAAAGCCTCACGGATCTTTTCAGCACCACCACAGT
>CALPWM020000307.1 GCA_943327275.2 Chitinophaga pinensis | reverse complement strand
TCGCTTTCTCTTCTTGGCTGATATAAGACAAAACGATCTGGTCACCAGAATTAACTTTTGGATGCCTTCTAAAAATCAAACCTTGCTTGGTAGCCTCTTGCATACCATTCTGGCGAATCACTCGTATATACTTCATGTCTTGCCTATTTTCAAATCCGCCAGCAAATTTTCTGATATACCATTTTGAAGATGCCCTACCTTGAAATGTAACTTTAAGATTGGTCTGCCCTTCGCCCAACAAATAATTTGTGCCTGCCGTTTGAATGGTCACAATATTATCCACCCGGGGAACAACAACATAATCTCCCTCTACCAATACTGGATCTTTTTTCTTATTGCCTTTGTTCATCATTGCATCCAAGGCATTGAAAGCAATGATCCCTTTGTTCCCCGAATAACGAATCAAACTCGTATTGTAGACGTCTGCGAATTTATTGAACCCACCGGCATCTGCGATAAGATCGGTGAAAGCATATGATTTTGATTTGGCAACAAAAGGACCTTGTTTCTGAACCTCACCACTGATAGAAACAGTTTCTTGCATATTGAATTCAGGTGTCTTTCTGATGACGACCACATCAAAAGGTTGCAATCCAAAATTGGACGAAGTGGGCTCAAACGATGTATTCAGGTCAACTTTTAGCAAATCCCTTGTAGGAGTTTGCCCTACAGGAAAATTGAGCCTAAATACCTCAACATAAGTAGGATTGGAAGAAAGGGTCAAACCTCCTGCCAGATTGATCAAGTCTTTTATAGATAAACTGCTGTCATACCGAAGGGTAGTTGGCTTATTTACATCCCCGCTGATGGAAACAGAAGACTCCAACACGAAATTATCCTTGTTTAAAACCAATAAACGATCACCAGGACGCAATCTTTCCTGATTCTGTTCATTGACGTCAACCGTTAAATATTGTGTTCTTTTTGCATTAAAAGGATCAGTACGGTAAATATACCCTGCAGATGAAGCTTCGGGCTTTAATCCACCAGCAAGTACAATAGCCTCCTTAATGGTTAGCCCCTTGTCATAAGCAAAAGATCGTTCAAATGGTGCCCTCACCTCTCCAACAACAGCAATTCCAAACTGGTCAACAAACCTCGACTGTTCATAAACCAACAGCTCATCCTGCTCCTGCAAAACAAGGTCCATTTGTTTGCCATTCAATACTGCGTCTAGTTGGACTTCAATCACCTCTGTGGTTTGGTCCAACTTCTTTCTCAAAATAAACGCCTGGTCTTTTTTAGCCTCAGGTTTAAGTTGGGATTTTTCCAACAATGATTTGACAGTTGGCGCAACCTTTAACTCATAAACACCTGAGTAAAGAACGGCTCCTGTAACTTTTACAAAAGATTTTAAAGGTGAGTTGATAGATTTTATTCTGATCACATCCCCATTTTCTATTGTAATTGTCTTTTTATTGCTCAATACCTCAGATAGGTTGTAGTCATACAGGACAACTTTATTGTTTTCTATCCGCTGGATCTGCATGAACTCAGTATAGGCATCTACTTTTAGCCCGCCAGCATACTCCAGCAATTCCTTCAGTCCCTCTTTGGCCTTTAATTCATAGCGCATGGGCCGCTTGACAGCCCCTTCCAAACTAACCAACTTCTCTGAGGAAGGAACGTAAAGGATATCATTGTTTTGCAAATAAAAATCGAATTGAATGGCTGGATCCCTCATAAAGGCATATACGTCCAGGGTCTTCCGGGTAGACCCGCGGATGATTTGAATATTTCTTACGGAGCCAATATCAGTAGGACCTCCTGCCGAAGCAAGTGCGCCCAACGCTGTATTCAATGCAGAAGTAGTGAAAGAACCAGCTTTTTCGACCTCACCAAAAACATTGACGGTAAGTGTGCGGGATGTGTTGAGGGTCAATGCAAACTGGCCTGCATCAAAGACATAATACGTAGAGAACTTTTTCACCAGCATTTCTTTGGCCTGCTTCAACGTCAATCCTCCTAAAAATATTTTAGGCATCTGGGCTGGCTGAATAAAGCCTGCACTGTTGACTTCAAAACTCAAATCTGCTTGCGAACGTCCGAAAATGAGGATGTTGATTTTATCACCGGCAGCCAAAACATAATTATCAGGTGGGCTGGCATCTTTGGAAACACGGTATACCTCCAAAGATTTTTCCCTGAAAATCTGATGGCCGTATATACTGGTAGGCTTTAAAGGATCTACCGTACTGGCCTGCAGCACTTCTGCAGCAATTTCCTTTTTGGAAACTTCAACTGGAACATTATCGATAATCACGGTCTCAGTAGTAGGCTTAGCAACTGGCGTTGCCCCCTGGGTTGAATTGCCGGTTGATCCAGCACCTGCCCCGGCCTGAGATGGTTGTGTTTTATTTTTCTCCGCTTCCATTTCAGCAACGATTTGCTCAATCGCTCCTTTGTTTTTCAAAAGTTCTTCCTGACTCATTTTGTCTACATCAAAACCTTTGGAACGCAGCCTGGCTTTTACCTCCCCTTCATCTAATCCTTTGCTTTTCAACAAGGATTGAACTTGTGCAATAACAGAGGGTGGAACATCTTGTGCAATAATATTTTCAAATGAAAATATCAACATAAATAAAACAAAAACTTTAAAAAATTTCAAGGGCATGGTATAATTTTTATGATATTTTGGCCAAATCGAGTTCCTGAAACACACTGTTGTTGCTGATAAATTCAGGAACGATTTTTTTCATCAAGGCAACAATTAAATTATTATTGGAGGAATCATTGATCAAATCATTGAACCTGGATAAATAAATCACTATTTCAGAAAGATCAATATTTCTAACTTTTGCAATCATTATTTTTTCGTGGTGGGTTTTTAAGACATTTTCCTCGTCACTCAATAACTCTTCGTACAATTTCTCCCCTTGTCTCAAACCTGTATAACTGATGTCAATTTCAACACCAGGAGTATAACCATACAACTTGATCATTTTGGTTGCCAGGTCAGCTATTTTGATGGGTTTACCCATATCAAAAACATAAATCTCTCCGCCATTTCCCATATTACCCGCTTCCAAAACAAGTTGACAAGCCTCAGGAATGGTCATAAAATAACGGGTAATCTCTGGATGTGTAACAGTCAAAGGACCGCCCTTGGATATCTGGTCTTTGAAGCGATGAATCACTGAGCCATTGCTACCCAGTACATTGCCGAACCGCGTGGTAATAAATTTCGTAGTACAGTCCAATTGTGTTGATAAT
>CALPWM020000306.1 GCA_943327275.2 Chitinophaga pinensis | reverse complement strand
TATCACTTTACCTGAAATGGCTTTGCCTTTCATTGCTTTGCTATATCATTGTTCCTTTTCTCACAACACAAGACTGGAATGCTGTGCTCAGGGCAGCTTTTATTCCGGAAATGATCTGGAGCAGGGAGTACTTGCTGATCATCATAGGTATTCTGGGGACCACCATCTCTCCCTATCTTTTTTTCTGGCAAACTTCCATGGAAGTGGAAGAGGTGGAAGAAAGAAAACTGGTGGTAGACAAAAGGATCATCCATGGCATGCAAAAAGACATCAAGTCAGGGATATTTTTTTCCAACCTGGTCTTCTTTTTCATCATTCTTTCAACTGGCACGGTATTGCATGATACACAATTTGCGGAAATTGAAACAGTAGACCAGGCAGCACTTGCACTTAAACCCCTTGCTGGAGATATGGCCTATCTTCTTTTTGCCATTGGTGTGATAGGCACCGGTTTATTGGCCATTCCAGTATTGGCTGGATCTTTGTCTTATATGGTGAGTGAAACAATGAGTTGGAGCGAGGGACTGAATAAAAAATTCCATGAAGCCAAAGGATTTTATTGTGTAATGGTGATTTCAATCCTCGTTGCCGTTTGCATCAACTTCACAGGAATTTCTCCCGTTCGCGCATTGGTCATTACCGCGATCATCTATGGCCTGACGGCACCTTTGTTGATCTTCGTCATCTTACTGGTGAGCAATAACAAAAAAATCATGGGTGATTATACCAATAAAACCTGGTCGAATATTTTTGGCATTGCTGCATTCCTGCTCATGGTTGCAGCAGGCATCATGCTCCTCTTTGTATAGAGTGCGCCAAAATGATTACTCAGGCGATTAATCTCCACCCATCCAGAGTGCCCCACCAACACTTGGCCGCGAAGCACCGGTTACGGTTTGGATGACCGTTTCCTCTTCCCTCCAGCGGAGTACGCCCAACAAGGCCATGACCAAGGCCTCTTTGTATTGCACTGTGGCATGATCGGGAACTTCGATTTCCATCGCATAGGGAGAAAGGTGCTTCTCAAGACGAGAAACAAGATACCCATTCAGTGCTCCACCCCCTGTAACCAATAGTTTTTCCCGGGTAGGATCAACCATCCTTTTTTGGCTGATGCGCTCAATTGCAGCAGCTACCTGTATCGCGACATGTTCAACATAAGTGGCCAAGGCATCTGCCGGATCCACTGCAAATGAATTGATCAACGGTAGAATATCTTCCGTTCCAAATTCATTGGCCAGTGATTTTGGATAATCCTGCGCGTAAAATTCTTTTGCATTCAATTGATCAAGCAATCCTTCGTTGATGCGGCCAACAGATGCCAGCTGCCCATTCTCATCAAATTCCTTTCCCACAGTATTGGCCAGCAAATTCAGCACACGATTGGCAGGACAAACATCAAATGCATCATAAAAAGCTTCACCATTGAATGATATATTGGCGATTCCTCCAATGTTCAAAAAATAACGGTGTGAAGAAAACAACAGCTTCTCTCCCATGGGAACAATCGGCGCCCCTTGTCCGCCCAAGGCCACGTCCAAGGCACGTAGGTCTGACACAACTGGGAGTGCCGTCTTGGCGGCGATGGCAGCACCTGCTCCCATTTGGATAGAATGTGAGCCAGGAACATGGAAAACAGTATGCCCATGGGATGCAATCAATCCAACCTTGTATTCCAATTGATTGGCCTGAATAAACCTGTTGATCTGATCACCAATGAATCTTCCGTAATCGGCATCCAATTTAACAAAATCCACTGCAGCCATTTTAGGCGCTTGGCTTAATTTAGACTCCCAATCAGCAGGGTAAGGATAGCAGTCAGCCTTTAACAAGCTATACTGCCATTTGCCACCCAACTCTTCGATTTCAACAAATGCAAGGTCCAATCCATCCAACGAACTACCACTCATGACCCCAATCACGCGATATAACATAGATAATGTTTAGTTTTGTAAGATACCCCGAAATTAAAGTATTGTATGGTCAAAAACCTAAGTGAAAGCCATTCACTTGTCAGCAATTGGATCAGCGAGTTGAGGGATACCGCAGTTCAGGGTGACAGAATGCGGTTTCGCAGGAATATAGAGCGCATTGGTGAAATCATCGCCTATGAAATCAGCAAGACCCTGCCGTGGGAAGAACAAGACACTACCACACCACTGGGTATTGCCAAATCAAAATTGCTGAAATCACAACCCGTTCTTGGCACTATCCTGAGGGCTGGATTGCCCCTGCATCAGGGAATGTTGAATTATTTTGACAAGGCAGACAATGCATTCATTGCCGCCTACCGAAAGCATCATGCGGATGGGAGTTTTGATATCAGCCTGGAATACCTTGCCTGCCCGGTAATTGATAACCGGGTAATGATCCTTTGCGATCCCATGCTTGCCACAGGTGCATCGCTTGTGAAAACAATTGATTTGCTAAAAAAAGAAGGCAGCCCTTCAGAAATTCATGTTGCCGCTGTGATTGCCTGTACCGAAGGGATTGATTTCCTGAGAAGGCATGAGCCAGCAGTAAAAATATGGTGTGGAGCAATCGATGAAGAACTTACGGCAAAGGGATATATTGTGCCGGGCCTTGGTGATGCAGGAGATCTTGCCTTTGGAGAAAAGTCCCAATCTTAACCCGTTACCGCCCAATGAATAAACACGCATTCCGTATCTTCTACTGCTTTTCCATCATGTTGATGGCATCATCAGTGCGTGCACAAGACCCTCATTTTTCTCAATTTTTTGTTTCACCCCTGACCTTGAATCCTGCTTACACTGGAAAATTCAATGGCACTTATCGTTTCTCGGGAAACTTCAAGAAACAATGGCCAACCGTCAACAATGCCTTCACCACCTCTACTGCAGCCATTGATTTCAGTATCCTTGACAAAAACCTCCCAGACAATGATACCTGGGGCGTCGGACTCTTGGCGGTGAACGACCAAAGTGGAAACAAAATTCTCAACAATTCATTTTATACCATCAGCACCGCCTATACCAAAACCCTTGATGAAGATGGGATGCACCAGGTGGCCATTGGCTTTCAGGGTACCTATGCCAGCAAAAGGCTGGATCTAAGAAGGGCTGATTTTGAAGACGAACTGACCGCGCTTGGCTTTACAGGGATGACCACCGAAGCGTTTACCAACAGTCCTTTTTCCATCAACTATCTTGACGTCAATACTGGCTTCATGTATTCGCTGAGTACCAATGGTGACAATAGTTTTTACATTGGTGGCTCCG
>CALPWM020000305.1 GCA_943327275.2 Chitinophaga pinensis | reverse complement strand
TAAGGATTAAATGATACTTTTGCAGGGTTATGATGAGGAAGATCGACTGGTACATTCTCAAAAAGTTCCTGACCACTTTTTTCTTTTCACTTATACTGCTCACAACGATCAGTACAGTGATCGATATTAGTGAGCATACGGATGATTTTGCGAAATCAGGGCTGACCGCTAACCAGATCATCATGCAGTATTATGTAGGATTCATTCCTCATATAGTTGCCATGCTTTTCCCCCTTTTTGTGTTTATTTCAGTTATCTTTTTTACATCAAAAATGGCCAATCTCTCAGAGTTCATTGCCATTTTATCCTCTGGAGTAAGCCTACAAAGGATTCTAAGGCCTTATTGGGTTGGGGGAATCTTGCTTGGTTCAATACTGTGGTATGCAAATGCCTACATCATTCCCAAGGCCAATGCAATCCGTACAACTTTTGAAGCGAAATATACGAAGATGGCCATGCCACAAACAACCAGTGGCGGTATTTACATGAGAACAGACTCTTTCAGCTATGCTGGCATGCGCTATTATGACACAACAAATAAGGCTGGAGGGAATTTGTTCATGGAAACCATCAGTGGCAACCAGGTGATCTACAACCTTAGGGCTGATAATTTTACATGGGACACTTCAAAAAGGAAATGGAAACTGAATGGTGTTGTGGAGCGAAAAATCAATGGCATGAATGAGGCCGTTAGTTTCGAATACGAGGTATTTAAGAAATTACCATTTCTTCCTTCTGAACTCAAACGCGATGAATATTTGCAGGCAAGGATGATTTCTCCTGACCTGAAAAGGAGAATTGAAAAGGAAAGATTGCGCGGTTCGGAAACAGTCAAGGAGCTTGAAATGGAAAATGCCCATCGCAGTTCCACCCCAGTTGCCGTTTTGCTACTTACCTTGATTGGCGCCATCCTGGCTTGCAGGAAAATCAGGGGCGGAAGTGGGGTTCACCTCGCCATGGGCATTATCATTTGTGCAGTTTTCATTCTGGCAGATCGGTTCTCTACGATATTTTCTACCAAGGGCGATCTTGACCCTTATTTGGCGGCCTGGATACCTAATGTGATTTTTGGAGTATTGACCATCTATTTGTACAAAAAGGCTCCAAAATAATTCAATTATTTTTTCCAAAAGCTTGTGCACCTCAGTCGCTTTGTTTTACCTTTACGCATCCAAAAATTCAGACTACAAATTCATAATTTCTTCCGATGGATTCAATAAAAGAGCGTTTTAAGGAAAAGGCAGACCTCCTTGGGGCAGAGATCAAGCAATTGCTATAAGAACATGGAAACATGGTGATCGGAGAAGTGACGCTGTCCCAGGTTTACCAAGGGATGCGTGGCATCACAGGTTTGGTCACTGAAACGTCCTTGCTGGATGCCAACGAGGGGATTCGTTTTCGTGGTTATTCGATCCCAGAGTTGAAGGAAAAGTTGCCAACAGTTGCTGGTGGTTCAGAACCCCTTCCAGAGGGTTTGTTTCACTTGATGTTGTTGGGAGAACTTCCAACACAGGAAGAAGCAGATACCATTACAGCCACTTTGCAAAGGCGTTCGCACGTACCCAACTACGTATTTGATACCATAGAGGCATTGCCCGTTTCATCTCATCCAATGACCATGTTTGTGGTGGCTATCATGGCTTTGCAAAACGGAAGTCATTTTGCCAAAGCCTATGCTTCCGGCATGAACAAGAAAGATTATTGGGATGCGACCTTTGATGATACCCTTGATCTGATTGCCCGTTTGCCAAGGATTGCCGCTTATATCTACAGAAGAAAGTACAGGGATGGCCAACATATTGAACCCAATGGATTGCTTGATTGGTCTGGTAATTTTGCCCATATGATGGGATACGATGATGCCGGGTTTAAGGAATTGATGCGGTTGTACATGACCATTCATGCTGATCATGAGGGTGGTAATGTATCAGCCCATACAACCCACCTGGTCGGCTCTGCCCTCAGTGATCCATTCCTCAGTTTTGCAGCTGGTATGAATGGTTTGGCAGGTCCTTTGCACGGTCTGGCCAATCAGGAAGTAATCAAGTGGATATTTGAAATGCGTGAAAAATTGGGAGTTGAACTTCCTTCGAAAGAACAAATAGCCGAATATGTTAAAAAGACCTTGTCTGAAGGCAAAGTCGTTCCTGGCTATGGCCATGCTGTGTTGAGAAAAACCGATCCAAGGTTTACAGCACAAATGGAGTTCGGCAAGAAACATATGCCCAATGACCCACTGGTTCAGACAGTTTGGTCAATCTATGAAACAGTGCCAGAAATTTTAAGTGCTTTGGGAAAAGTGAAAAATCCATGGCCCAATGTTGATGCACACAGTGGAGCACTCCTCGTGCATTACGGTATGGTAGAGTATGAATTCTATACTGTTTTGTTTGGGGTAAGTCGTTCTCTGGGAGTTTTGGCCAGTCTTTGTTGGGACAGGGCCCTTGGCATGCCACTTGAAAGGCCTAAATCTGTAACGACCATGTTGGTGAAAGAATGGCTTGAGGGCAAGGACAATATTTGGGGAGACTGATTTTTAAAGCAATTGCCTAAAAATCCATAAAAGAGTCATTGATATACTTTACCAGTGACAATGAGTTCTTAAGCCCCAATTTCTTTAGGATTCGGGCCCTATGGGTTTCTACAGTTCTTGGTGATAGAAACAACGACTCAGCAATTTCTTTGTTGGTGCTACCATTTTTGATCAGTTTAATGATCTCGATTTCTCTTTCGGTTAATTTGCTCAGCTTATTGTCGTCTTCATCCACAAGCAATTGATTGGTGATATTTCTTTGTATTTCAGCGCAGATGTATTTTTCACCTTTCATGACCGCACGGATGGCATCATACATTTCTACCTTGCTGGAGTTCTTGGTTACGTAGCCAGTTGCGCCATTTCTGATCATCTTCTTTGCAAAGGATGGTTGGTTGTGCATCGACACGCCAATGATTTTGGTGCCTGGAGCCAATTTCTTGATCATTTTTGTGGCCTCAATACCTGAAAAAGGATTGATATTGATGTCAAGGATGGCGATATCTGGTTTTATGTCTGTTATTTCGTCAATGAGACTTTTTGTATTGTCAAATACTTTTACGACCTCAAACTCTGGATCCATGTTGATCAGGGTAGCCCATGTTTCAGCAATCAGCAAGTGGTCATCGGCGATGATAATTCGGATCTTTTTGGTCATAATGTAAATTCAAATGGTAAATTAATGAATACTTCGCTACCTTCTCCAGTTTTGGTTTTTATTTTTACATCCCCACCATAGAAC
>CALPWM020000304.1 GCA_943327275.2 Chitinophaga pinensis | reverse complement strand
CCACCTTGTTGTCTTTCATAATACAACGGTTCAGGTAAGCGAAACGCAATGAACCTACCATCAGGCTTCCTTTCCAGGCAGGATATTTGTCTCCGGTCACAAAAGCCAATCCACTAGGAGCGATGGAAGGAATCCAATAAGTAACAGGCTGCTGCATCCCTTCTTTCTTGCTGATCGGCGTGATGGGCTTGCCATCATAGTTGATGCCGTAAGAAATAACAGGCCAGCCATAGTTGGTTCCAGCCTTGATGATGTTCAGCTCATCTCCACCACGAGGACCATGTTCATTTTCCCAGATCAGGCCAGTGACAGGATCCATGGCCATTCCCTGAGGATTCCTGTTGCCATAGGTATAGATAGAAGCAATGGCCTTCTCTTTACCGACAAAAGGATTATCAGAAGGGATGGATCCATCATCTTTGATCCGGTGAATCTTTCCTGGTGCAGTGGTGATGTCCTGCGGGAATATTTTTTCCTGTCCACGTTCGCCCATAGAAACAAAGAGGAATCCTTTCTTGTCAAAAACCAGCCTTGATCCATAGTGTTGCCTGGTTGTAGTATAGGGGTACCCTTCAAATACTTCTTGTTGATCGACAAAGGCTCCGTCTTTTATTTTACCCCTTACAACAGCAGTGGTGCCCAATTTCTTTCCGTCAACCATTTTAGGCTTTGAGTAAGATATATAGACCCATCCATTCTCTGCATATTTTGGGTGAATGGCTACATCAAGCATACCACCCTGCCCTTCGGCCAATACTTCTGGTGTGCCCGTGATAGCAGTCTTGTTTTTCTTGTTGTCAACATGGTAGAGGGTTCCAGTTTTATCTGTCACAAGGAAACTAAGGTCAGGCAACTGTTCCAAACCCCATGCACTGCTCAGTCCTGTTGCAACCGTGTCCAAGAGTACGGTCATTCCGTTGGACTTGAAAATAGCAGGGCCTTCAACTTTTTTCTTGTCTTTTGTAAAACTGTATTGTTCAACTGTTTTCAGGCTTTCAACAATCAGGTCTGCCAGTGCCTCGATGTCTTTTGCAGGGATAACCTCATTCCAGGTGGGCATGCCAAAATCAGCATAACCATTGGTGATGCTCTTGATCAGGTCCTCTTTCTTGTTGCCATGCTTCCATTTTCTGTCAACAAAGGCCTCTACTTTTTCGCCATGACAAGAAGCGCATTTTTCGGTATAAATTTTCTCTGGATCAGCCGTTACCAGTGGGGCTTTCTCAATTTTTTTGAACTGCAGGAATGCCAAAGACAGGACCATGGCAACCAGCAACAACGATAGTTTTTTCAATCTGTTCATGTGTTGGAATATATATGAAGCAATTTAACTTTTTTTATGGATAAGTTTCTACATCCCAAGATTTGAAGCCAAAAATCCCCTGACATAAATTATCATGACCGATGGAAAAAAAAGGCCCCGCTCCAAAAGGAGCAGGGCGTATTGCTTATGAGAAAAAACTAAACTTGTTAGTCAATTTTATCCAATGGCGCTATGTTCTTTTCAGCACCTGAATAACCAACGTTCTGGTTCAATACAGCCAAGCTGTTTGCCAGAATTGCAGGCCTTGGTATAGGCCACAACACATGATATGGGCTCATGGTATAGGCATCACCACGTACATTTTTGATATTTCTACGATAGAAATCATTCTTCTCCATTACACGGTCAAAAAAGAAATTCGCCTGTGAAAAATTATTAAGGCGGTAAGTTTTTCCATTATAAGACCTGCCTGTTCTGGCAAAAGTAAATGCTATCCTGGTCAGCTCAGTCTTGCGGGGCTCTTCATAATACAATTCACGGGCGCGCTCATCCAGGATGGTTCCGATGTCAACCCTTGCAGGTGTATAGGGAGCACATCTTGCTCTTGTTCTTACTGCATTCACATCAGCAGCAGCGTTGGCTGCATCGTTTTTCCACCAGTAGGCTTCAGCCCTGAGGAGGTGGGTTTCTGCCAAACGGAAAATATACCAGTCTGAGTTTCCTCCTTGGAAAGGATACCTGATTTCATCTTCAACATAGAGCTTGTAATGAGGCCAGGAGAACCAGGTTCTGATGGTATCGCCACCACTCACCAAAAGGGCGCCGTTTGGACCAAACAACCGCAGTCTTTGGCCATAAAAAGGTGACCTTCCTTTCAACGTTGCCTCATTGTTATAGACAAGGTTTTCCATGTCCATCCAGTTTCCAGAAACCGTATCACGCCTCAAATCCCTTGGATCATCCCAGATATACCTTGTAGAATACGGAGTACCCCTGTTTCGGCCGATTCCACGACCGTAATTGGTCATGTGATCAAATTCAGCCCTCACCGCCAGCATGCCTGATCTTCCATCAGGAGTAATGATTGCTGCGGAAGAGAAGAAGGGAAGCGCCTGGCGCATGGAGGTAGTACCACTTGCAGTTGCAGATGGATCACCAAAGCGGTCGATCACGGAGAACAATACTTCCGTATTGGCTGCAGCGAACTTGTTGTTCCGCCTGTGCAGGTCCCAAATCACATTCCTGTTTGGGTTAGCAGCATCTACACCAAATCGGTTGGTCATCAACCTGTATGTACCGTTGTTGATTACCTGGCTTGTAGAAGCAATTGCACCATCAAAATCAGCCAATGACAACTGAACTTTGGCAAGAAGATGGAATACAGCAGCCCTGTTGATATCTCCCTTGTTGCCCACCCATGGTACGTGCTGCGCTGCAAATTCAAGGTCTGTTTTCAAACGCTGAAGAATCACATCACGTTTAACAGACTTGAAGTCGAGTTTGGCTTCGGTCAATTCCTTGAAAGTAGCAGGCACATCACCGAACTGATTTACAAGCCTGTAATAAGCATAGGACCTGTAGAAATTTGCTTTACCAATGATTACATTCTTGGCAGCATCAGTAATACCCTTTACATCAGCAATACGGGTAGTGATGGTATTTGCGAGCCTGATTACGACATACCAACGCTCCCAATACCAACCAATCCTGTTAAAATCGCCACTGTTGAGGTTGGCATCTGGCGTGATGAGCACGTTGAGGTCTACTGCAGGACCAAACTTGTCAGTTGTTCCTTCCACCGCAACTTCTGAAAAAATATTCTCAGTGATGATGGGGTGTCCATCTCCATAAAATTCATCCCTTACCTGACGCGCAATAGCAGCAAGGCCGGCATTGAAACCCTTTTCGTCTACAAGGGTATTTTCAGGGGAGAAAAAAGAAAGTGGTTTTGGGGTGAGCCAATCCTTGTTACAGGACTGGGTCATGAGCAATACCACGACCAGGGAGGCCAGGTATTTTG
>CALPWM020000303.1 GCA_943327275.2 Chitinophaga pinensis | reverse complement strand
TACACACATTGTTCTTGGTGCCTGCATAGGAGAAATCATCCTTGACAAGAATGCAGGACGCAAGGCCATGTTGTGGGGAGCGTTGGCCAACAGTGTTCCGGATATCGATTTTATTGCTGGCATGTGGATGCCGGTTTCTACTGAGTTGCTGGCACACCGGGGGATCACCCACTCCTTCTTGTTTGCCATCATCAGCAGTTTTTTCCTGGCCCTGGTTGCCGCCAGATGGCACAAGGCCGAGCCCATCAGCCTGCGAAAATGGTTTTGGTTTTTTCTGATTGAAATTGCCTGCCATCTGTTGTTGGATGCCATGAACAACTATGGGATTGGATGGTTTGAACCTTTTTCCTCTACCCGGGTAGCCTTCAATGTCATCTATGTTGCAGATCCACTTTTCAGCATCCTTCCTGCCATCGCATTTGGCTTTCTCATTTTTTTGAAGACCGATCATGCGCATCGCTTGAAATGGGCTAGGGCAGGGGTTTTTACAGCGATGCTCTACATGGGATTTTCGCTCTACAACAAGTATACCATCAACAGAGATGTGCAACAGTACACCGAGGCGAACCTTGGGGGCCAGAAGCCCTATTTTACCACGCCAACCCTGCTCAACAACCTGCTATGGTTTGTGGTGATAGAAGACAGCGCTGGCTACCAGGTGGGTTATCGCTCCATTTTTGACAAGCCCGGCGACTTCTTATTGCACCATATTGAAAAAAAAGAAGCCTTGCTCAAACCAGTGGCCGACCACAAGGAAGTCATGGAGTTGAAGCAATTCTCCCAAGGTTATTATACAGTTGAGCAATGGAAGGATACACTTGTTTTCAATGACCTGCGATTTGGTCAGATCAATGGATGGCAAAACCCCAAAAGCAGGTTTGCCTTTCATTATTACCTCAGCCACCCTGAAGACAATGACCTGATTGTTCAGCGCGGCAGGATGGCTGGAGTCAACATGGAATCAGCCAAAATTATGTGGAATAGAATGCTTGGGCGGAGACCTTGAGTTACATAAATAAAAATCCCGGCTCTCTCGAACCGGGACTGATTTATATTTCAAATCTTCAACCTCTTCAACCTCCCTCAACCTGCATTACATCCCCATCTTCTTCTTCAAATTGCTATCAATCGCATCCAGGAATTCTTCAGTATAGAGATAATGATCACCATGAACAACCTTGTTGCCATGGATACATACCGCCAAGTCTTTGGTCATTTTTCCTTCTTCCACTGTTTCAATACAAACTGCTTCGAGTGCATTGGCGAAATCAATCAGGGCTTGGTTTTCATCCAATTTACCACGGAAAGCCAATCCACGTGTCCACGCAAAAATAGATGCGATAGGGTTGGTGCTGGTAGGCTTTCCTTTCTGATGATCACGGTAGTGGCGGGTAACTGTTCCATGTGCGGCTTCTGATTCCATGGTCTTTCCATCAGGCGTAACCAATACGGAAGTCATTAAACCAAGGGAACCGAATCCTTGTGCAACCGTATCACTTTGTACGTCGCCGTCATAGTTTTTACAGGCCCATACGAATTTGCCATTCCATTTCAAGGCACTGGCCACCATGTCATCAATCAGCCTGTGTTCATACGTAATGCCCGCTGCTTCGTAAGCTGCTTTGAATTCATTTTGGTAGATCTCTTCAAAAATATCTTTGAAGCGGCCATCATATTTTTTCAAGATGGTATTCTTGGTGCTCATGTAAAGCGGCCATCCTTTCTGCAAGGCCATATTGAAACAGCTTCTTGCAAAGCCCATGATGCTTTCATCAGTATTGTACATGCTCATCGCAACGCCAGCACCCTTGTATTGGTATACTTCATGTTCAATGATTGTACCATCTTCCCCTTCAAATTTGATGGTGAGTTTTCCTTTGCCAGGAACAACAAAATCTGTTGCACGGTATTGATCACCAAATGCATGTCTACCTACAATAATCGGGCTATCCCAGTTGGTTACCAGGCGCGGAATGTTTTTGATGACAATGGGCTCACGGAAAACGGTTCCGTCCAGGATGTTCCTGATGGTACCATTGGGGCTTTTCCACATTTGCTTGAGGTTGAACTCCTTTACGCGTGCCTCATCAGGGGTGATGGTGGCACATTTAATGCCCACACCAAACTCTCTGATGGCATTGGCTGCGTCTATTGTTACCTGGTCATTGGTTTCATCGCGGTATTCCACGCCAAGATCATAATACTTGATGTCAAGTTCGAGGTAAGGAAGAATCAGCTTGTCTTTGATGAATTTCCAGATGATTCTTGTCATCTCGTCCCCGTCGAGTTCAACAACCGGGTTGTGCACTTTTATCTTTGCTGCCATAGTTTTATTTTATGAGCCGCGAAGTTATGAAGTAGCACCCAATATAACAATGATGCAGTCTTGTTTTTATGCTTCGGCATGCTGTGGAACTGCCACAGGCATGGCATGTCTTTCGGCAATCTGGCGAAGTTTCTCCACTGCGATGTATTTGAAGTGTTTGGCCCTGAACCGGATCAGCTGCTCCTGGTCAAAATCCGCCAGAATCCTGGAAACCTGTTCCTTGGTCGTACCTGCTAGATCAGCCATTTCCTGGCGATCCACATGCACCCGGATACCCATCCCCATTTGCTTGTAATTATAGGTTTCAGCAAGGTGAACCAGGATTCCAGCCACTTTTTCCCTGACGGTTTGTTGGGCAATTTGCAGCAGTTTAACCTCAGTAGTGCGGATTTCCCTCAAGAAGATCTTTCTGATTTCCTCCTGAAGCAGTTCATTTTTCTGCATCAGGTTCTTGAAAAATCCCAGCTCAATGAAGCAGACGCGGCTGTCTTCCACTGCAGAGGCAGAATAGGGCTGCAGGCCTGTATAGCTCAGAAAGCGATGCCCCATTGTTTGTCCGGCACCCACCAGGCGAAGAATAAAAGGTCTTTCCGTTTCTGCATTCATTTCCAGTTTGATAACGCCAGACTGGATGAAGTACAGGCCGTTGATTTCATCTCCTTCACGGAAGATCAATTCCCCTTTTTTGAATTCATAGTGATGCTTGTAGGGCTTGTACAGGTGAATCTCTTCCTGTCCGAAAGACTTGAGCATGATACAATTTTTCACTGTGCAGGTCTGGCAATAAGAGGTGATTCTGGTCATGATGGTTGGTTTTAAAATGATAAATTTTTTTACCTACCTACCAGAGCTTTAACTGTGTAAATATTTGATTTTTTACTAAATGCTACGAATGACGAAAATAACCCAGTTACATGAGATTTATCAGTTTCTGGAATACCCTTTTTGTGGTATGAAGCAGTAGTTTGTTA
>CALPWM020000302.1 GCA_943327275.2 Chitinophaga pinensis | reverse complement strand
TTCGGATCCCCTTCCAGGAGGCGGCAACCAACCCATTTCGCTTGACGCTTTTGAAGAGATATCTGTTAACATTGCTCCTTTCGATGTAAGGCAGGCAGGTTTCACCGGAGCGGGTATCAATGCTGTAACCAAGAGCGGAACCAACACTTTTAAAGGTTCTGCATACCGTTACAACAGAAACCAGGATTACAATGGTACCAATGTAGGTGACACCAAGCTTCCCCCTGCTGCACTTTCAGAAAGCCAGAGTTTTGGCTTCACATTGGGCGGTCCAATCATCAAAAACAAACTTTTCTTCTTTGCTAGTGCAGAGAAAGAATCACGTGAATTCCCTGGTATTCCTTTCAAGCCCAGAGGTGGAACAGGTGCCGGCAACGAATCCAGCACTTCAGTTGATTCATTGAAGAAATTTTCTGACTTCCTCAAATCCAAATATGGTTATGAGACAGGCGCCTACGATAATTTCCAGAATTTTATGTCTGAGAACTACAAGGTTCTTGCCAAGATAGACTGGAACATCAGCGATATCCATAAGTTGACTGTAAAGTACAATGAAATGGTGAGTGAAAACGACCAGCAGCTGAACGGAAGTTCAGTGCCCAATGGCGGCGGATTCGTCGTTACTGGCAGAACAGGAACACAGGCCCGCCTTCCGCAAAACAGGTTCGGACTGCTATCCATGTCTTTCCAAAATTCTAATTTCCGTTTCAAGGATATCGTTAGGTCTGGAACATTTGAACTCAACTCCAATTTTGGAGGCAAGTTCTCTAACCAGTTCCTGGCCACGCTCACCAAGATCCAGGCTACCCGTTCTTCAGGAAGCCAGGTATTCCCTTTCATTGACGTCTTCAATGGTACGGGAAACAACTACATGAGTGCTGGTTACGAGCCTTATTCTTACAACAACGATGTAATAAATGATGTTTACAGCGTCATCAATAACTCTACTTGGTACAAAGGCAAACATACCATAACTGCGGGTGGCTCCTATGAGTACCAGCGGGTGGGTAACATGTTCATGCCTGGTTCTCAGAGCTATTACATCTTCAATTCACTGAATGATTTTGTCACCAACCAGGCTCCTGTTTACTATGCCTATACTTATTCATTGGTTCCTGGTCAGAAATCCATCTATTCAGCTGAATTAAAAATTGGCCAATTGGGTGTTTACGCACAGGATGAAATTAATGTAAACGATAACCTTAAGGTGACTGTGGGTGTAAGAGGCGATGTTCCTATTTACCATAGCCAACCGTTGGAAAACCCAAAGGTTACTGAACTGCAGTTCCCTGATCAAAATGGCAAACTTGTCAGCTACAACACTGGAGCTTTCCCCAAGAGCAAGATGCTTCTTTCTCCCCGTATCGGTTTCCGTTGGGATGTGAAAGACGATAAAAACCTCATCATTCGTGGTGGTACAGGTATTTTCACAGGAAAGATTCCATTTGTTTGGCTTACCAATATTCCGACCAACACTGGTATGTACCAGTTCGGCGCCAATGTAACAAATGCAACTCCTGCAGGCGCAGCAACCCTTCAGAACTACAGATTTGATCCCAATCCTGATGCCTATGCCAGCAGGTTCCCAAGCGTAGCAGGTACTTCCGTGCCTTCCAATATAGTGGTAACGGATCCTAACTTCAAGTTCCCGCAAATCTTCAGGACCAATATTGCTTTTGACAAAGGCATTGGAAATGGATGGACCTTGGGCATGGAAGCTATTTTCACAAAGGATATCAATGCGATCTCTATGCGCAACCTGAATGAAAAGCCTGCAACCGCTCAACTGACCGGATCAGACAACCGCCCACGTTTTGCTGCCAATACCAATGCTGAGAGAAGGTTGTACCCTAACCTGACATCTGCCATTGCACTTGAAAACACCAGCATGGGTGGTGGTTTCTCATACACCGCACAGCTTTCCAAATCATTTAAAAATGGTTTTTACGGATCAGTGGCATACACCTACACCAATTACCTTGATGTAACCTCTAACCCAGGTTCACAGGCCAGTTCAGTATGGAATGCCAATCCAACCACTGCTACACAAAATGCCCTTCAGCTTTATAGTGCTGCAGGTGTGTTGCCCAGCAGGGTAATCAGTACACTTTCTTACCGGAAAGAATACCTAAAACACCTGGCAACAACCATTTCTTTCTTCTATGAAGGAGCAAGTCTTGGTAGATTCTCCTATGTAGTAAATGGAGACCTGAATTTCGATGGTAACAATACCACCGACCTCATGTACGTTCCAAAGAATGCATCTGACATTGTTTTTGTCAATCAACCTGCTGGAAGTGGAATTATTGCTGCAACCCCACAGCAGCAATCTGATGCCTTCTTTCAGTTTGTTGACAACAGTCCCTACCTGAGCAAAAGAAAGGGTCAGTATACTGGCAGGAACGAAGCAACCCTACCGTGGTTTAACAGGGTGGATTTTAAACTCCTCCAGGATGTATTCACCAACATAGGCAAGAACAAGAACACCATCCAGGTAAGTCTTGATATCCTCAACTTCACCAATCTCCTGAACAAGAATTGGGGCATAGTGAAAGCTACTACAGTAAGAAACCCATTGATTTTCGATTCACTGGATCCTGTTTCAGGTGTACCAAGGTATCGCATGACCCAAATCAGTAGCCAATTGGTAACACAACCATTACAGGTAGTGAACTCATTTGCCAGCACATGGGGTATGCAATTTGGTGTCAGGTATATTTTCTAATAAAACAACTCAAAGCATAAAAAATAACCCCGGAAATTCCGGGGTTATTTTTTTATCAAAAAGAATTTGGATCCTGAATCATGGATTAGATTTCATCTGTTCTACCAGGCTTACAAAAGCGTCAATTCCCATTGCATCATCCACCGGGAATTCCCCTATTCTTGTCCTTCTAAGCGAAGACAAAAAGCCCCCACAACCCAATATCTGTCCAAAATCATGGGCAAGACTCCTGATGTAGGTGCCTGTGGTACATACAACCCTAAAATCCACCCTTGGTAGTTCAATGTTGGTTATTTCAAAAACTGAAATCGTGATTTTTCTGGGCTCCATCTTGACTTCCTTCCCTTTCCGGGCCAAAACATAGGCCGGTGTGCCCCCTTTTTTGATGGCAGAATGAGCAGGGGGAACCTGCATGATTTCACCAGTAAATGCAGCGGTGGCATTTCTGATTATTTCTTCTGTGAGGTGTTCTGTAGTCGCTTGAAAAACTGGCTCAGATTCCAGGTCGTATGTTGGAGTTGTAGACCCAAGGGTAAAGCTGCCTGTATATTCTTTCTCAGCAGCCATGTATTCATTG
>CALPWM020000301.1 GCA_943327275.2 Chitinophaga pinensis | reverse complement strand
CATCATGTCAGCCAGCAGTTGCGCTTGAAATGTGAGCACCAAACTGAAAATCAGCGTCGTCAGGAGAAGGCTGCTCAATGCGGTGTTGAATACCTTTCTTTCATCCTCTATTTGGTTGAAACGGAAATAGGATGTCTCCATTCCGTACGTAAAAATGATATTCATGAATGCTGCAGATGCGAAGAGGATGGAAATATCGCCAAAATCTCCAGCATGAAAGCTGTACAACAGAATAGGGGTGAGAAGGTAACTGATGAACCTTCCAAGTATATTGCTCAAGCCAAACCAAAGGGTTTGGTTCGCCAATTGTTTGATTCCTCCCAAAATTTAACAGTTTGGACAAATATAAGTGTTCTGCCATCTCAGTGCTAATATCTGTTTTCATTTCATAGATTTACATTGTTAAAATTGAAAGCATGAGAGCAGTGATACAAAGGGTTTCCGGCGCATCGGTCAAGGTCGATGGAAGGGTTACTGGGGAAATTCAACTTGGGTTATTGGTGCTTGTCGGCATTGAAGACAGTGATGCGCTGGAGGACCTGGAGTGGCTTTCCGGCAAGATTGTCAACCTGCGAATCTTCAATGATGAAGAAGGGGTGATGAACAAATCTGTCAAGGAAATGGAAGGCGGAATCTTGGTCGTGAGTCAGTTTACCCTTCACGCAGCCACAAAAAAAGGCAACAGGCCTTCCTATATCAAGGCTTCAAAGCCTGAAATAGCAGTTCCCATCTACGAGCAATTTAAACAACAAGTCGCAACAGATCTGGGGAAGGAAATTCAAGCAGGAATATTTGGTGCAGACATGAAAGTGGAGCTCTTGAACGACGGGCCGGTTACCATCATTATTGATACCAAAAACAAGGAATAAATGACCATCAATGAAGCCCAGCAACAGGTAGATCAGTGGATCAAAACCATTGGAGTCCGCTATTTCAGTGAACTGACCAACATGGCCATTCTTACAGAAGAAGTAGGAGAGTTGGCACGGGTCATGGCCAGAAAATATGGCGACCAATCATTTAAAAAAAATGAAACAGCAGATCATTTAGGAGATGAAATGGCCGATGTGCTGTGGGTATTGATTTGCCTTGCCAACCAGACAGGCATTGACCTGACTGAAGCGTTCAAAAAAAACATGGAGAAGAAAACCATCCGGGATGCAGACCGGCACAAAGGCAATGAAAAATTGCATTAGACTGCTGCGCATCATTGCCTTTTGTACTTGCACGGCTTCCCTTTGTTTTATTATCTTTGCGGGCTATGGTAGTCAATGATCAAAATAAATTCCAGGCGATTATATCCCATGCAAAGGAATACGGGTTTGTATTTCAGTCCAGTGAAATTTACGACGGACTCAGTGCCGTATATGATTATGGCCCATGGGGCAGTGAATTGAAGAAGAATATCCGTGAGGCCTGGTGGAATGCCATGACCCGCATGCACGACAATATTGTTGGCATCGATGCAGCCATTTTCATGCATCCTACCACATGGAAAGCTTCAGGGCATGTGGACAATTTCAGCGATCCCATGATTGACAACAAGGATTCAAAAAAACGCTACCGTGTTGATCATCTGATTGAGGGTGTTGCAGATGCCTTGACCAAGGAAGGCAAGACCGATGAAGCTGAAAAGCTGATTGCCAACATGGATGCCTTGTTGGCAGCCAATGATTATGCGGGTTTGAAGCAACTGATTGAAGACAACAAAATGAAATGTTCAGTGAGCGGAACCTGCAACTGGACTGATGTTCGTCAATTCAACCTGATGTTTTCTACCCAGCTGGGTTCGGTTGCTGAAGATGCAAGCGAGATCTACCTGAGGCCGGAAACTGCGCAGGGTATATTTGTTAATTTCCTGAACGTGCAAAAGAGTGCCCGAATGAAGATACCCTTTGGTATTGCACAAGTGGGCAAGGCCTTCAGGAATGAAATTGTGGCCCGGCAGTTTATTTTCAGGATGCGTGAATTCGAGCAGATGGAAATGCAGTTTTTCATCAGGCCTGGCACACAACAGGAATGGTATACCTATTGGAAGGCAGAAAGAATGAAATGGCATGAATCCATGGGAATTCCAGCGGAAAGCTACCGCTTCCACGACCATGTTAAACTGGCCCATTATGCTGATGCTGCAGTGGACATTGAGTACCTGTTTCCTTTTGGTTGGAAAGAGGTTGAAGGCATTCACAGCCGCACCGATTTTGACTTAAAAAGCCATCAGCAATACAGCGGGAAGAAATTGCAGTATTTCGATACAGAAATCAACCAGAATTATGTTCCTTATGTAATTGAGACTTCCATTGGTTTAGACCGGATGTTTCTCCTGACCATGTGCCATGCCTACCAGGAAGAAAAATGGACCAAGGAAGATGGAACTGAAGACAGCAGGGTTGTACTAAAAATTCCTGCCAAAATTGCTCCCATCAAGCTCGCTATATTGCCCCTGTTGAAAAAAGAGGGATTGCCTGATATCGCAAAAGAAATCATGGCGACTTGCAGAACGGAGTTCTACTGTTTTTACGAAGAGAAGGATACCATCGGCAAGCGTTACCGCAGGATGGATGCCTTGGGAACACCTTTTTGCATCACCATCGATCACCAAACCAAGGAAGACCAGACGGTTACCATCCGTTACCGTGATACAATGACCCAGGAAAGGATTCCCATTGAAGGATTGGTAGCGTTTATTAAAGGGAAGCTATAGCCATCATTTTGCTCCCTTCAGTTTGAGGTAGGTCATACCAATCAGTTCCCTGAAGAAGCCACCCCAGCTGTCCATTGCCCAGCTCGCTGGAATCATGGTTTCAGCACTGAACCTGGTGGCAGTGGGCACCATAGAAAAAGCACAAGGGTATGGTCTCACTGCTATGCCAGCTTGTTCAAAGGTGAGCGTTGCCCTGGGGATATGAAAGGCCGAAGTAATCAATACTGCCTTGGTTTTCAGCCCACCATTGCGGTCAATGATTTGCTTGGAAAAACGGGCATTCTCGATGGTGTTTTTTGATTGATTTTCTATCCAAATGTCTTCGGCTGGAATGCCAAGATCCATCAGGTTTTTGGCAATAAAATCAGCCTCCATAAAATTATCCTCACTGAACATTCCATTCTGTCCGCCTGATGCAATGATCTTTTTGATATATCCTTTTTTGTACAACAATGCGGTTTGGATGAACCTGTCTGATGACTGGTTGAAATGCCCTTGTTTGTTGACCTTGTCATAGCTGGTCATGCCTCCCAATACGATGCCGACATCATATTTTTCATTGGCTGCCATGGGCATTGGTGGCGCATGAAATGGATATTGCAGGTTGT
>CALPWM020000300.1 GCA_943327275.2 Chitinophaga pinensis | reverse complement strand
CAATAAGGCGTTGATAGCTGAGGCCAATTTCTATGGCATTGAGGTTTTCTCTTTGAAGATTCTCCAGCAACCCGAGCTCCAGGATTTGCTTGTCATCAACCACGCGCAGGTATACCGGAACATCTTTGATGCCGGCAAGCTTTGCAGCCCTCCACCTTCTCTCCCCGGCGATCAGTTTGTATTTCCCTGAGGGTAGCTTTGTTACCGTAAGGGGTTGAATGATGTCGTGCAAGCGAATTGATTGGGCAAGTTCTTCAAGCGCCTTGGCATCGAAGTCCTGCCGGGGTTGTTTTGCATTGGGGCTGATGTCTTCCAGCGGTATTCTTGAAACAGCAGTTGCTTTTTCAATAACTTCTGATTTTAATGTACCGGCAGGATTCTTCATTTCTGAGTCAATACTGCCCAGTAGGGACCTGATCCCCCTGTTCAATGCATCTTTCTTATTGCTGGGATTATTGCTCATCGTCTGGATTTATGGTTCTTTCGGATTCTTTGATTTTTGTCATGTTGTTTTTCTGCAGAATCTCTTTGGCAAGGTTCAGGTAATTGATGGCCCCCTTGCTTTCTGCATCGTAAAGGATGGCAGGTTTGCCAACACTCGGCGCCTCGCTCAACTTGGAATTGCGGTGGATGATGGTATCAAAAACCATGTCTTCGAAATGCCTTCTCACCTCATTGACGATCTGGTTGCACAACCTGAGCCTTACGTCATACATGGTCATGAGTATACCTTCAATGGCCAGGGATGTATTGAGCCTGCTTTGAACTATCTTGATGGTATTGAGCAATTTCCCTAAGCCCTCCAATGCAAAAAACTCTGCCTGTACTGGTATCGCCACTGAGTCTGCCGCAACAAGTGCATTTACTGTTATCAGTCCAAGAGAAGGGGAGCAGTCAATTACTATAAAATCATAATCATCCCGGATTTCATCCAGCAATTGCTTGATCACATTTTCCCTGTTGGGATAATTGATCATTTCCAGTTCCGCCCCCACCAGATCAATGTGTGAAGGAATAAGGTCAAGGTTGGGTATCTCGGTTTTGAGAATGGAATCAATGGCTTTTGCATCTCCAACCATGCAGTCGTAGATGCTTTGCTGGATGTTTTGCAAGTCAAAACCAACACCGGAAGTACTGTTGGCCTGGGGATCAGCATCCACCAACAGCGTCTTGTATTCCAATACAGCTAAGCTGGCTGCCAGATTGATTGCAGTAGTGGTTTTACCAACACCGCCTTTTTGATTTGCTACGCCAATGATCCGGGCCATG
The DNA here is from genome assembly GCA_943327275.2 of Chitinophaga pinensis. Taxonomy (GTDB): domain Bacteria; phylum Bacteroidota; class Bacteroidia; order Chitinophagales; family Chitinophagaceae; genus Pollutibacter. The sequence goes on along the minus strand of CALPWM020000300.1, from coordinate 2,050 downwards.
AATGTTAATGATTTATTGAGAATGACAGGATAACAAATTTACAATTTCGGCACCATTTTAGGGAACATTATGCATAAAATAATGTTAGTCTTGTATGAATGGTGATATTTATAAGATAATTGTCGGTACAAACAGGGTAGGAAGCAACTCCCGCAAAGTTGGAAGTTTCTACAAGAGTGTTTTTTTATCTAAAGGCATTGATGCTGAGCTGGTTACACTTGAAAATTTCAGTTTGGATCCTGGCTCAGAGGCCTTTCTTTCTTTTCAGCAAGAACACCTGAAACCGGTAACAAAGTTTATATTTATTTTGCCCGAATACAATGGAAGCTACCCTGGTATTTTCAAGAGCATGATCGATATTACCGATATCAAGAGCTGTTGGCCTGGGAAAAAAGCGTTGTTGGTTGGCGTTGCCACAGGTAAAGGGGGCAACATCAGGGGCCTGGAGCATGTCACGGGTGTTTTGAATTACCTCAAGGTGAATGTGCTCGCCAACAAGTTGCCCATTTCAACGGTAGACAAACTGATGGATGCTGAGGGAAATATCATTGAGCCTAGTACCATCAACAGCATTGAACAACAAGTTGCTGAATTCATTTATTTTTAGGCAATGAAAAGACTATTGGGATCCTGGTTTTTTATTCTCATCATGCTGGCTGTTGACTTCTATGTTTTTCAGTCACTCCGTGTGGTAACCTCTTCTTTGTCTCCTAAAGCCCGGCTAACCATTCATCTGTTTTACTGGTCATTTACTGTAGTGGCCCTCATGCTTTTCGTCACCATCTCATTCATTGGATTTGAGAAACTTCCCCAACTGGTGAGGAGTTTTGTCTTTCCCATTGTCATTGGTTTCTTTATAGCAAAAATTGTCGCCACCTTGTTTTTCCTGCTGGATGATGTTCGCAGGATTTTTCAGTGGGGTGGAAGCAAAGCCATTTCTGCGATCAATGGCTCGGCTTCAACTGCTGAAGGGATCACAAGGTCAGTATTTCTTTCTTGGCTTGGCATAGGGGTAGGCGGTGGACTTTTTGGAACGCTGCTCTATGGATTTGGAAACAAATACAAGTACAGGGTTGAAAAAGTAAAATTGAAATTTGAGAATCTTCCATCTGCATTTAAGGGATTGAAAATCATTCAGATATCAGACATACATTCAGGAAGTCTTGAGGATAAAATTGCCGTTGAAAAGGGTGTCCGCAAGTTGATGGAGCAAGAACCGGATCTTGTGTTCTTTACCGGAGATCTTGTTAACAATGTGGCCACTGAAATGGATGGCTTCATTGATGTTTTTTCAAATATCAAAGCGCCTATGGGTGTTTTTAGCATCCTTGGCAACCATGACTATGGTGATTATGTCAAGTGGCCCAGCAAAGATGCAAAAGAAGCCAATCTCAATCGCCTAAAAGAAATTCATGGAGAAATGGGTTGGCGCCTGTTGCTCAATGAACATGTTACCATTGAAAAAGACGGGGAGACCATTGCCCTGATAGGGATTGAGAATTGGGGTGCAAAGGGGAATTTCAGCCGTTACGGAGACCTTCAAAAAGCTTACGATGGAGCTGCCGCTCATCCGTTCAAGATATTGCTGAGCCACGATCCCAGTCATTGGGAAGCCCAGGTTTGCAAAGACTACAAGGATATTGATCTCATGTTTTCAGGCCATACCCATGGAATGCAATTTGGGGTGGAAATTCCTGGATTCAGGTGGAGCCCGGTACAATATATGTACAAACATTGGGCAGGTGTTTATCGGAATAGCAAGCAAAAACTGTATGTAAATCGTGGATTTGGCTTTCTGGGATATCCAGGAAGGGTTGGAATCCTTCCGGAAATAACACTGATTGAGCTTGCATAAAGTTTATCAATAATTTCAATAGCGGCTCTTGTATTTCTTTTAATCCCTAAAAGTAATTTTAGTTTTCTAATTTTGTGTACATGGGATATGCGTTAAGGCCAGTGTTTTTTTTCTCCTTATTTGTGTTGGTGTCAAACTTTTTGCTTGCACAGGATAAGGGTTTGGATACGCTTGCTTTGAAGGCAGAATTGTCTT
>CALPWM020000299.1 GCA_943327275.2 Chitinophaga pinensis | reverse complement strand
TCAACTTCTGTTTCCGGGGCTGTGATCAGGCCAACAGAGGAAGGCATGATCAGGCACAAATCCCTGACAGCAATGGAGGAACAGACCAATATGCAGCTGACCCAAATCAGACAGCAAATTGAATTATTGGCCCTTCAAGCACAGGAAATACAAAGAAGAAAAGAGTTATCAGTATTGATCTACAGCGCAAAACTGAATTTCACTCCAGTTATTGGACAACAATATTACCTCTACGAGAAAAAAGACGGAAGTCATTTTCTGTCTCTGGTCAGCCCAAAAGAATGGGGGCCATCAGGTCCATTTAAAAAATGTGCCGCAGCTGTCAAACTCCTGGCAGACCATACCTGGATGGAACTGATATAAAAAAAGGGGATCTTTTGGATCCCCTTTTTATTGTTTACTGGCGTCATTATTTCACTTCCTCAAATTCTGCATCAGTTACATTGTCTGCAGATGATTTTGCACCTCCTGCTTCTTGTCCGTCTGCTTGAGGGCCTGCCTGTTCAGCGCCTTGCGTAGCATTGTACATGTCCTGACTGGCAGCCATCCATGCATCATTCAGTTCTTTGGTTGCCTCTTCTATCGCATTGATATCCTGCAACTTATGCACTTCTTTTAGTTTCGTAAGTGCTGATTCGATGACTGCTTTTTTCTCCGCAGGAATTTTTTCACCAAACTCTTTCATTTGTTTTTCAGTTTGGAAAATGAGTGCATCAGCAGCATTGATTTTCTCAATTTTCTCACGGGCTTCCTTATCGGTTGCCTCGTTTGCCTTTGCTTCAGCCTTCATTTTTTCAATCTCCTCTTTGGTCAAACCACTTCCTGCTTCAATGCGAATCTTCTGTTCTTTTCCAGTGCCTTTGTCTTTTGCACTTACATTGATCAGACCATTGGCATCAATATCGAAAGTCACTTCAATTTGAGGTACACCCCTTGGTGCTGGAGGAATATTATCAAGGTTGAAAATACCAAGGGTCTTGTTTTGGTTGGCCATCGGCCTTTCACCCTGAATAACATGGATCTGAACACCAGGCTGGTTATCAGCGGCAGTAGAAAAGCTTTCAGACTTCTTGGTAGGGATGGTGGTATTGGAAGGAATTAAAACGGTCATTACTCCTCCAAGTGTTTCTATACCTAAGCTCAATGGCGTTACGTCGAGCAGGAGCACATCCTTCACTTCACCGGTAAGTACTGCACCTTGAACACCAGCTCCAATGGCTACGGCTTCGTCTGGGTTTACGCTCTTGTTGGGTTTTTTACCAAAAAATTTCTCAACAATCTCCTGCACCTTTGGAATCCTGGTAGATCCACCAACAAGGATAACCTCATCGATCTCACTCACATTCATGCCAGCATCCTTCAATGCTTGTTCACAAGGTTTTAAGCAACGCTCAAACAATTTATCTGCAATTTGCTCAAACTTGGCCCTAGTAAGTTTCTTTACAAGGTGCTTGGGAACGCCATCAATGGCGGTAACATAAGGGAGATTGATTTCAGTTTCAGATGAACCTGAAAGTTCAACTTTTGCCTTTTCAGCTGCCTCTTTCAAGCGCTGAAGGGCCATTGGATCTTTTCTCAGGTCAACATTCTCTTCCTTCTGGAATTCTTCAGCCAACCAGTCCATGATGACCTTATCAAAATCATCACCACCAAGATGGGTATCACCATTGGTTGATTTTACTTCAAAAACACCATCACCCAACTCAAGAACAGATACGTCAAACGTACCACCACCAAGGTCAAATACGGCGATCTTGCTGTCTACATTCTTTTTATCCAGGCCGTAGGCCAATGCTGCAGCAGTAGGTTCATTGATGATCCTTCTGATGTTCAGGCCTGCAATTTCACCCGCTTCTTTGGTTGCCTGGCGTTGGGCATCGTTGAAGTAAGCAGGAACAGTAACAACTGCTTCGTTCACCTCATGTCCCAAATAGTCTTCGGCCACTTTCTTCATTTTTTGAAGCACCATGGCACTGATTTCCTGTGGAGTATACAGACGACCATCAATGTCAATCCTTACGGTATTGTTGTCGCCCTTGGCCACATTATAGCTCCAATGTTTTATCTCCTCTGTTACCTCATCAAAACGACGCCCCATGAACCGCTTCACACTCGTAATGGTGTTGATTGGGTTAGTAATGGCCTGACGTTTTGCAGGATCTCCCACCTTGCGCTCGCCATTCTTGAGGAATGCCACAACACTGGGGGTAGTTCTTCTTCCTTCATCGTTGGCGATAACAACTGGTTCGTTACCTTCCATTACGGAAACGCAACTGTTGGTCGTTCCTAGGTCAATTCCAATGATTTTTGCCATATTTAAGATTTTAGATAAACGTAATCTGCAAGAGATATGCCGTTCATCAAATCAGGAAATCTTGTCAGTTTTCAATTCAAAAGCATGACAAACAGATCATTATCACTGTTTTTATTGATCAAAATGGCATAAAAAAGGAGAAAAATGATTCCGATCAGCTTCTTTGGAGGATATGACTGATGATCAGATCAGCATGGTGGCGGGAGTTTTCAATGAACCATTTGTTGGTTTTGAGCCCACCGCAAATCACCCCGGCCAGGTAAACACCCTCAACGTTGGTCATCATGGTCACAGGATCATGCACGGGCGTTTGGTAGGTATCGGTACCTGCGGCAATGCCGATGGAAGCCAAAAAATCAAAGTCAGGAAGATACCCTGTCATGGCAAGGACAAAATCGTTGGCGATGGTTTCAATGCCATTCGGTGTTAAGACATCAACTTCAGTTTCCCTGATGGCAGCAATAGAGGCATTGTAAATGGCTTTGATCGATCCCTCACTGATTCTGTTTTCGATGTCTGGTCGAATCCAATATTTTACAGATTCCCTGATTTGCTCATCCCTAATAACCATCGTCACTTCTGCACCCTTACGCCATGTTTCCATGGCAACATCCACTGCAGAATTGGCAGCTCCTACCACAATAATTTTCTGACCATAATAAATATGCGGTTCTCGGTAATAGTGGTGCACCTTGGGCAAATTTTCTCCCGGAACATGCATGAGGTTGGGAATATCATAAAAGCCTGTTGCAATGATGATATGCTTGGCTTGATAAACTGCTTTTGATGTTTTTACCGTAAACATCTTCATTGAGGCTGTAACGGATTGCACTGCTTCATACAATGCCAGGTTCAGTTTCCAGTGCATGGACACCCTTCGGTAGTATTCCAAAGCTTCCGATCTGGTGGGTTTGGAGCTGTGTGAAACGAAGGGGACATTGCCAATTTCCAACTTGTCAGCAGTGGAGAAAAAGGTCATGTTGAGTGGATAGTTGTAAAGGGAATTAACAAGT
>CALPWM020000298.1 GCA_943327275.2 Chitinophaga pinensis | reverse complement strand
TTAGAATACCAATTACAATTCCTTCACAACCAATATCTTGTGCAGCCTTAATATCATCCTTCATGATTTCAAATTCTGCATTTGAATATAAAAAGTCTCCACCACGTGGCCGAATGATGGGAAATACCTGAATATGGGTTGATTTCCTGGCAGCTTTCATCATGCCATATGATGGGGTAGTGCCCCCTTCGTGAGGGTTTGCACATAGTTCTATCCTGTCTGCGCCATTATCAGCTGCCAATTGGCAGGATAGTATATCAAATGCTATGACTTCTAATTCAAATTTCATCTCAGTTAAAATAGCTTTCACCAGGAATAACGATCTCTTCGTTGGCGGATTTTACCGCATAAGAAAATCCTTTTTGGAGGGCATAAGCACCATAATTCCCTTCTTTGTCTATGGCAAGAAAGCCAATTTGTATTTTTTTTGCCTTTTCGGGATCTCTCTTGGCAATTCTTTCTACGACTTTTTTACAGGCCTCCCTGGGTGAATTTCCCTGACGCATATATTCTACAACTAAATGAGAACCAACGCATCTGATGACTTCTTCTCCAACACCGGTAGAGGTGGCAGCACCGATTTCACCATCTACAAAAAGCCCGGCACCGATCACAGGAGAGTCTCCAACGCGGCCGTGCATTTTGAAGGCCATGCCACTGGTGGTGCATCCGCCGCTCAGGTTACCATGTGCATCCAAGGCCAACATGCCAATGGTATCATGGTTGTCAATACTGCCGGGGAACATGCCTGTATCAGGTTGTTGCTGGTACTGTTTGTTTTCAATGTTCATCACCGGCTCATAGTTTGCTTTTTTTAGCCAGTTTTTCCAGGCTTCTTCGCTGTCTGGCGTAAGCAGGTTTTCTTTTTTAAAGCCGTTCGCTAGGGCAAATTGAAGGGCTCCGTCGCCAACCAAGATGACATGGGGAGTCTTTTCCATAACCATTCGGGCTACCGAAATGGGATGTTTGATATACTCTAGACACATTACAGCACCACAATTTCCTTTTTCATCCATGATACAGGCATCCAGGGTAACACGGCCATCGCGATCAGGATACCCGCCATAACCAACGGTTTTGTTGCTTTCATCGGCCTCTGTGACACGAGCACCTTTTTCAATGGCATCCAAAGCGCGGCCATTGGCCGATAAAACTTTCCAACCTTCAGCATTGGCAGCACGACCAAAATCCCAGGTAGAAATGATAATTGGTTTTGCAGGTTTTTTTGTTTGTGATTGGTCAGGTGTTACTGATGAAATCACGGGTAAACTCAGCAATGAATTTTTCAGGAACGCTCTACGAATCATTCTTTATTTTTATCACTCAATTTACTTCAAAGTTTAAATACTTTGGATGATTGTTCATTTAAAATATCAAGAAGTTAAACTTCAAAATTCTTTATATTAATCACTTATAATTTATATTATGTTAAATAGTATTTTGTTCAGAATCAATCAGATAAAAAAGTACTTCATATGGTCATCCTCGTCAGTTGTACTGTCCCAATACTTATTCATTATTGGCTTTTTCTCATGTTCTATTCTACATGCTCAAACCAATTGGAAAGATGTATCAAATCAATTTGGAAAGCTTCCTGCAAGCATAAAAGTTTTGATGTCAGATGAATCATTGGACGGTTCACCATCCATCATGTACATTGCAACCATCAAGGCCAAAAATCATTCGAAACAATTCTTTGTCGATACTTCCTCCCGCAGACGCCTGACACCCAGCCAATATTTTGCCCGTCATGATCAACCTCTTGTTGTGGTCAATTGTTCATTTTTTGAATTTGTACAAAACAGGAATGTTAACCTGATTGTACAAAACAGCAAAATGGTTGGGTTTGATACACCAGCTGTTTCCAGAAAAGGAAGGGATACTCTGACCTATGTTCATACCCTGGGCAGTGCGTTTGGTATTTTCAAAAATGGTAAGATGGACATTGCCTTCAATTACAACGACTCAGGAATGACTGTTCCTTATGTATCGCAGTCACCCTATTCCCCGATGATTGACTCTTTCAGAAAATTGGATTTCAATCATCCGAGTTTATCAGGGCTGCAACCATGGAAAGTGAAAAATGCTTTTGGTGGTGGCCCTGTTCTTGTACAAGAAGGTCAAGTAAAAATATCAAACAACGAGGAAAAGAAGTTTGCCGGAAAAGCAATTGCAGACAAACATCCCAGGACGGCCATCGGCTATACCAGGGACGGAACCATGATTATTTTGGCCATTCAGGGAAGGATGAAAGGATTAGCAGAGGGTGCTACCCTGCCACAAATGGCTAAAATAATGGTAGATCTTGGCTGTGTTGAAGCCATGAACCTGGATGGTGGTGGCAGTTCATGCATGCTGATCAATGGCAAAGAAACCATCAAGCCATCTGATCCAACTGGGCAAAGACCAGTTCCTGCAGTCCTGGTAATCAAATAAAATCGTGAGCTTATCGCATCAGAACCCTATTGAATGATCATTTGAAACTCCCCTGGTGCATGATGATAAAATCAACCAATGTCTCCAGACTGACTTCTGCTCTTTCACAGGCATCCCTTATATCTTCCCTGCTTACATTGGCAGCAAAGGTTTTTTCCTTGATTCTTTTCATGGCTCCTTTCCGTTCCATTCCTTCATATCCATTGGGGCGCATCAAGGAATAGGCGTGCATCAAGCCGGATAATTCATCAAAAGCGTATAGCATCTTGTCCATTCTCGTAACGGGCTCAACACCAAAATGAATGTGTCCATGGGAAGCAATGGCCCTGATGATTTCAGGATCAATACTCAAAGCTTCCAGGTGCTCAATGATTTTTTTGCAATGTTGGTCTGGCCATTGATCCCAATCTGCATCATGCAACAAACCCGCCATTTTCCATCTCCAGGCATCGATGTCATCAAGTCCCTCCGCATTTTTTGCCCATGCGCCCATCAAACCCCCTACTTGCACCATGTGAAGTTTCAGTCGTTCATTCAAAACCCATTCGTCCAGCAATGCCGAAACCTGTTCTTCGGTGAGGATATTACCAGCATTTTTAATGTCTCCGAATGTTTGTCTTCCGAGGTGAAGTGACATAAAATTGAATTTAAAAAAAGAGAGAAGTTTTTGGCTTCTCTCTTTTGCTATTTGTGTAGATCTTATTGATGTGCTTTGTCAGCCTCATCATATTTCTTCTGATAGAACTCCGCTTTGGTTTTGTCCTTTTTCTTGTCGTAGCAGTAGTTCAATAATGAACAAGCAGATTTGAAATTGGAGCGCTCTCCCACTTTTAACTTGCCTAAGCCATCATAATGATTGAATACTTTTTCCAATTGAGGAATGGTCTTATCAACCATTTC
>CALPWM020000297.1 GCA_943327275.2 Chitinophaga pinensis | reverse complement strand
ATTAATCTTGATAAAGAAAGCGTTTTAGGAAATCACTTTGAATATGTTTTAGGCTCTAACCAACTCATAACCCAGTTAATTGCCAAATGTGAGTTAGAGTCAGTTACGATTGCAGAAAGCCAAATTTTATTAGACTGCAACGGGAAATCTACCACGGTTAATATTTCTGTTTCGCCATTGATCAACGATTTGAATCAACCCATTGGTTCGGTTGTTGCAATGGAGGATTTATCTAATTTAGACAAGCTGAAATCCACATTTAAGAAATACGTATCTAAGCAAATTGTTGATCAGATATTAGAAAATGAAGACCATCTCAATTTGGGAGGACAGGAACTGGAAGTAACTACACTTTTTAGTGATATAAGGGGCTTTACCTCAATGAGTGAAAAAATGAGCCCCAAGGATGTGGTTGATTCCCTGAATGAATATTTTGATAAGATGATTGAGGTTGTTTTCAAGTATAATGGAACACTTGACAAGATCATCGGAGATGCTTTAATGGTAATTTATGGAGCGCCAATTGGTTCTGACGATGACGCAGAAAGGGCCTTGTTGACGGCAATAGAAATGCAGCAAAAACTAGAAGAACTTAATATGGTTCGAATGACTAGGGGCCAGTCTCCACTTGAAATTGGAATAGGTCTTAATACGGGAAAAGTTATTTCTGGAAATATCGGATCTAAAGTTCAGATGAACTATACCGTTATTGGTGATGCGGTAAATCTTTCATCAAGATTATGCTCTTTTGCAAAAGCGGGACAAATAATTGTTTCAGAGTCTGTGTTTTCTGCTGTCAAAAATAAGTCAAGTTTTGCTTTTCGCAAATTGACTCCTATTCGGGTAAAGGGAAAAGAGGAGTCTGTGAATGTATTTGATGTGACCTATTTTAAGAATGACTTTTTCGGTTCTATAGATGAAAAATACACCAAAATAGAAGCGTTTCTGATCAGCAATCTTCCTTCCCATTTGGTTTACCATAGCATTGATCATGTACGTGATGTTGTTGAAAAAAGTGAATTGTATGGGCAACAAGAAAATTTGTCTGAACACAAAATGCATTTGTTAAAAACAGCAGCATGGTTGCATGACATTGGATATATATGGGATGAAAAATCCCATGAAGAAAGGGGCTGTCAATTTGCAAAAGAGTTTCTGCCAACTTGGGGATTTGCTACAGACGAAATTGATGCTATCTGTGAAATGATTATGGCAACACGAATTCCACAGACACCAAGCAATCTTATGCAGGAAATTTTATGTGATGCTGATCTTGACTATTTGGGAAGAGATGATTACTTTATTATAAGCCAAAGACTTTTAGATGAACTAAAAAACTCAAGAGATCTGTCGCCAACAGAATGGAAAAAAATCCAATTGGATTTTTTCAATAAGCATCAATATTTTACCGATTCCGCTAAATCGATGAGATCAAAAGGGAAACAAATAAACGCAGAAAAAATAACCAATAAAAACTAAATAACATGGGAGAAGCAAGACACGACAAATCAAAGATGCATTATCAGTTAGACAGAATATCTTTTTTTAGTGACGGCGTTTTTGCCATTGCCATCACATTGCTTGTTATAGAATTTAAGGTACCTGTAATTCAGCATGCTACCGATGGGTTATTGTGGGATTCACTTGCACACATGGGATGGAAACTACTCGGTTTTGTTATCAGCTTTTTTATTGTGGGCTATTATTGGTCGGTTCATCACAGGATTTTTGGTTATGTGAACGACTATACTTCAAGGTTAATTTGGCTTAATTTGCTTTTTTTATTTTCAGTTGTATTGCTGCCTTTTAGCTCTGGCTTGTTGGGTGAATATTCATCAGAATTAGAGCTACATATTCCATACGGCATCTATGTGATGAATATTGTTTTGACTGCCATCATGAATGTTGTTTTATGGCTCTACATTAGCAACCCCAGCAAGAAATTATTGACACATGAAATTTCACCAGAAAGAATCCGGCTTGGTTTGTATTTTACTTTTGTTGTGCCATCCATGTTTTTACTATCATTTTTGATGTCATTGAAATTCCCAATTGTCGGAAGATTAATACCTGCATTTATTCCTTTGATATTGAAATATGGACTGAATGGCTTGGCCAAACGTGCTTTAGAAAAAGAGAACAAATAGTTTTCTGCTTTTATTCAGTAGCGTTCAATGGAGTTGAATAAGCATTGTATCAGTTGGTGAGCACAATGCTTGCGCCGGGTTTGAAGTTGACGGTCATAAAACCAGCAGATTGATCAAGGACTTTGACGCCAACACTGGTTTTTTTTGACATCCCTATTGCGTTGACCTTTATTTTTACTGTTCCGCCTTTTTCCGACTGAATGGTAATGCTTTTGGTTTTACCCATTTGCCTCACTGCGCTTACAAGATACGCGCCTTGAGCACGTAGTGTATTGAACGAAACATCTTTCCAACCATCAGGTACCGCAGGGAAGACCTCAATAAAACGGGCATGTGATTGCAACAACATTTCTTGCACGCCCGCGGCAAATGCGAAATTTCCCTCCAGTGTAAATGGCCGATAGGTCATGCCGGAGTATCCTGATTTGGTTTGATCGCCATTGACATGAAAACTGTTGACCGAGCAGAAAGCCTTTGCAAAAATCTGTAAAGCTTTGGCTGCCCCATCACCATCCTTGGCCCTTGCCTTGAGATTGGAAAGCCAGGCATAAGAGTAGCCACACCATCCTGAGGGCCCAATGCTATCGAGTTGATGAAGCGATTGTTTGATGATGAATTCTTTCTCCCCGTTTTCGGGTTTGATCAAACCCAGTGGATAAATGGACATGAGGTGTGAAAAATGCCTGTGAGATGTTGTATAGCCCAGTCCCGGAGCGATGTTCAGTGCATTTGTTTCTGAAAGCGAAAGGGCTGGAAGTTGCTGCATGATGGAATCCCAGTGGGAGGCTGTTTTTTTCAAACCCAATTCAAGGGCCAGTTCTTTTGCTGCCTTGAAATTGAAGATCATCAGTGAAAGGTCGTAGTTGGTGTTTTGGGGGAACCAAGCAGAAAGGCTGTTGTTGTTGATTTCAGGGCTTGAGCTGATCGGCAGTTTTCTGAAACCATTTTTGTCGATGACCGTCAGGTTTTCAAGATAGGTAGCTGCGGCAGCAATCCATGGGTAAGCCCTGTCTTTCAAAAACTGCTTATCCATACTGTACCGCCATTGCAGGTAGTAATGGTGAGATAACCAGGAGGAAACCGTTGGCGAAAGTGCATACTGAATCCAGCCCCCCATTTCGGTACCTTCCAGTGTAGTGACACCGGGAACATTCAAACCCTCCACCCCAAAATACAATCGGGTGTATCTTCTAT
>CALPWM020000296.1 GCA_943327275.2 Chitinophaga pinensis | reverse complement strand
GGGTTGATATGTTGAAGGTATTTTTGCCATCACCTCCCGTTCCTACAATGTCCATGACTTTTCTTCCCTCAAAATCAATGGGCACACAGAGCTCCAACAGCGCATCCCTAAATCCCATGAGTTCCTCAATGGTAATGGTCCTCATGAGATAGACCGTCATGAAGGCACTCAGTTCATGCTCATTGAAAGCACCCTTGCCCAGATCCAACAGAATTTGCCGGGCATGTTCCCATGACAATGTCTTGTGTTCAAAAAGATAATTCAATGTCTGTTTCATCAATGAATTTTTATGTTTTATGGTCTGCTCAGCAACCAGTTTTCGAGCATTGTTCTGCCTTGAGGCGTCAGCACACTTTCAGGGTGAAACTGTACACCCTGCACATTATAGCTTCGGTGGCGCAAAGACATGATCATTCCGTTTTCGTCAGTACATGTAATCTCCAAATCAGCCGGGAATCCCTCCTGCTTTACTACCCAACTGTGGTACCTGCCCACTTCAATTGTTGCATCCAGCCCATTAAACCAGTCATTTTTATGGACCGATGGCTGCAAACCCTCAGCAAGATGAATGGGTGTGGCGACACCATGGTAAACCTTTGAGAGGTTGGCCAGTTCACCTCCAAAAGCCTGCCCCATGGCCTGTTGCCCAAGACAAACGCCAAACAATGCATGTGTAGGGGCTAGCGCTTTGATCAAGGGAAGAAGAATCCCTGCTTCTTCAGGAATGCCTGGGCCTGGAGACAAGAGAATCTTCTCATATTGTGCAGCTTCCTCAATCGATATTTCATCATTGCGGTAGACATCAGCTTCCTCACCCATGATCTCTTTGACGAGATGCACCAGGTTATAGGTGAAGGAATCATAATTATCGAGAACCAGTATTCGTTTCAAGGGACGTGGTGATTTTATTTTTTGTTAATCTCATTGGCAAACAGCACTGCTTTCTTCAATGCACCAAGCTTGTTGTTGACTTCCTGCAACTCACTTTCGGGCACACTGGAGGCCACAATGCCTGCACCGGCCTGATAGTAAAGTGTATTGTTGCGGCTCAGGAAACTCCTGATCAGGATGGCGTGGTTGCATGACCCATCAAAACCGGTAAAGCCTATTGCACCGCCGTAGAAAGAACGCTTGGTTTTTTCATATTCATCTATCAACTCCATGGCCCTGAATTTTGGCGCACCGCTCAAGGTTCCGGCAGGAAATGTTTTGGCCATCAAGAGAAATGGATTGGCATTTTTCCTGACAGTAGCGACCACTTCACTCACCAGATGGATCACATGGGAATAAAATTTTACCTGCCTGTAATGGGCCACTTTCACATGATCACAAACACGGCTAAGGTCATTGCGGGCAAGATCAACCAACATCACATGTTCCGCATTTTCTTTTGGGTCCTGCAACAGGCGTTCGGCCTCTTTTCTGTCTGTTGCATCGTCCCCTGTCCGCTTGAAGGTTCCTGCTATTGGGTGTACGATAGCCTGTCCATTGGCAATGATGAGCTGACTTTCAGGGGACGACCCCATCAGTTTGTATTCACCATAATCATAGAAGAAAAGATAGGGAGAAGGATTGATCATCCTCAAAGCCCTGTAAACATTGAATTCATCCCCTTTGAAGGATTGCTCAAACCTCCTGCTCAAAACAATCTGAAACACATCTCCGCGGTAGCAATGGGCAATCCCTTTTTTCACCATTTCAATGTACTCCTCATCAGTAAGATTGGAACTTTCGTCACCAGTCGACTCAAAGGGAAACTGCGGAAGGTCTCTACCACAAATGATGTTTTCAATCAATTGTTTGTCTCCATCAATGCCCGGTATATGGTTCTCCAACAAATAAAGTTCATCCCTGAAATGATCGATGGCAATCACATATTGATACAACCGGTACCGCAACAATGGAATGGCATCATCCTGAAGGTTAGCGGCTGATTTCCCACTTTTTTTTACTGCATAAGGCTTGTCCCTGAATTGAATTGTCTCAAAAAAAGGAATGGCGTCATATGCAGTATATCCATAAAGCCCTTGGGCGAGTTTAGTTTCTTTTGCTCCAGCTTCAACAGCATACCCTTGCATGTATTCCCAAACCAATCCTGGGACATCTGTATTTTCAAGTGTTCGTTTGCTTGGGATCTCTCCTGGATACTTAAACTCTACCTCATTTGTAGCCGTTATTTCAATGCCTCCGATGGCATTGATGGCAATGAAAGAAAAGCTATTCTCAGCAGTATGATGGTCTGTACTTTCCAGCAAAATGGTATCCCTGAACTTATCCCGAAGGCGGAGATAAATGCCAACCGGGGTATACAGGTCGGCTGCCATCTTTCGGAATGTGGTGCTCAACTTAACCTTGTTCATGTTTTCCATGCAGTGATTGATTTAAAAATAAAAGCCCCGAATAATCGGGGCTTTACATATGTTATTACACAACATAGGATTTACCCCTTATCAGAGATAAAATGCCAACCGTTGTTTGTATAATTTCTGTTCATTTGATCAAAATTGACGAAAAACTCTAATACTTCCAAAAAATTAATGCAGAACCACAAAAGAATTAGGACAATTGGTTGATTAATTAACCCAGGTACCTTTTGATCTCCCGCTCAGACTCCCGTTGTTTGACTGACTCCCGTTTGTCATGGAGTTTTTTACCCTTGGCCAACCCTATTTGCATTTTGGCAAATCCTCTCTCATTGAAGTATATTTTGAGTGGAATGATGGTAAATCCTTTGTCTTTAAGCTTTTGGGTAATTCGCGAGATCTCCTTTTTTTTCAGTAGCAATTTTCTATCACGCACTGGAGGATGATTGGAGTAGCTCCCGAAAGAATAATGCGCAATGTGAAGGCCTTTCACATACATTTCTCCCCTGTCAATCAAACAATAACTATCATTGAAACTCACCCTTCCATCCCGGAGTGATTTAACCTCAGTACCTGTCAAAACCATTCCCGCATCGAATTTGTCTTCGATGAAATACTCGAATGTGGCAGATTTGTTCCTGAGTTCCATTGTTTATTTGAACGCACGCGATACGGTTGAAAAAATGCAGTTAGCTGGCAAAAAGTCTGAGCAATGTAGCAAGACGTTCCTTTAGGTCTTTTCGGGCAACAATCATGTCAAGGAATCCATGATCCATGACAAATTCTGAAGTTTGAAATCCTTCCGGCAGATCACGCTTGATGGTTTCCTTGATTACCCTTGGTCCTGCAAAACCAATCATGGCCTTGGGTTCACCGATATTGATGTCTCCAACCATGGCGAAAGAGGCGGTTGTGCCACCATAGGTTGGATCTGTACAGAGTGAGATATAGGGAATTCCGGCAACAGCAAGCCGGCTGATCTT
>CALPWM020000295.1 GCA_943327275.2 Chitinophaga pinensis | reverse complement strand
GTTTTCTATAAGCCTCACGGATTCGGCGTTTAAGCAAGTTCCTGTCCACAGCCCTTTTGAAATGCCTCTTACCAACAGAAACCCCCATTTGAAGAATTCCATCAACTTCTTCAACCACCTCAACCCCTTCAACTGTATTCACCTCACTCAACCTCTCTAAACCTCCCTCAACCTCTCTCAACCTTACTTCACCTTCCTCATCGCGCAGCAAAAAATAAACCATCAACGGAAACACTTTGAACTTCTGCCCTTGGGCAAAAAGAATCCTGATCCGTTTGTAGGATTTAAGGCGTTCAGCTTTTGATAAAGTTTGGCGATGTATCAATTTGTTTATTTAAAACCACTTTAAGAGCTCAATTATGCTCAAGCTGTTATGGCAGCTGTTCCCCAGGCGCTGATTTCATATAACAAAAATAGCCCCAGATTGGATCCGGAGCTATGATTATGTAAAATAACAGGCGGACCTGATTACTTCAATCTGCTTTCGTCAGAAACGGTCAGTTTCTTGCGTCCTTTTTTTCTTCTGCTGGCCAATACGGCACGTCCGTTGGCTGATTCCATGCGCTTGCGAAATCCGTGAACGGTTTTCCTGCGCTTGCGATGAGGTTGAAATGTACGTTTCATGATTCTTTTTTTTCCTTTGTTGTTGAATAAATGACCGGGAGAAGCGGTCTTTTCTGTTCAATTTATCCTCGGGTCACCACAACCGAGGCTTCGTGAAAGGAGGGCGAAAGTAATACTTTTTTGGATTGAAAGCAAAAAAAGAAGAAGTGGCGGTGAAATTAAGGTTGAGAGAAGTTAAGAGATGTTTAGAGAGGTTGAGGGAGGTGAATACAGTTGAAATCAACTGAATCCCACTAAACTTCTCTCAACCTCCCTAAACCTCTCTCATCCTAACCCCCTCCGCCTTCACCTCATCGCCCCAAAAAATGCCCGCGGCATGACCGAAGGATTCGGTATCGCCGGTAGTGCAGAAGGTCAGGGAGGCATTGCGTGAGAGGCGCTGTTCCATTTCAGGATGGCGCAAAAGGTAAGCTGAAAGGCTGTCTGCCACAATTGCACCCTGGGAAACAACCGTAATATCCGGAGGCAACATGGCACGGATGCGGGGAAACAATAGTGGGTAATGGGTGCACGCCAGCAAAACTGTATCGATATCATCCGACTGGTCAAGGAGCTTGATCAGGCAGTCTCGGATGATAGGGTCGGCGATGGAAAAATCGAGGTAGTCGCCAGATTCCACAAGGGGGACCCAGTCAGGGCAGGCCTGCTGATGAACATGTACATCCGGAAATGCTTTTCCAACCTCGATCACATAAGAACCGGAATCAACAGTGCCCTGTGTTCCAAGGATACCAATATGTTTTGTTTCCGTATAATCGCCAATGATTTCAGTGGTGGGGCGGATCACTCCGAGAACCCTTTTGCTCGGGTCAATGCCGGGGAGGTCTCTTTGTTGGATGGTGCGTAAAGCCTTTGCAGAGGCGGTGTTGCAGGCAAGGATCACGAGGGGGCATCCTTGGTTGAACAACCATTGAACGGCCTCAAGGGTATACTGGTAAACTGTTTCAAAATCCCTGGGGCCATAAGGTGCACGGGCATTGTCTCCCAGATATATGTAATCATACTGGGGATGGAGCTGGTGTATCTCTTTCATGATGGTGAGCCCACCCAGTCCGGAATCAAATATGCCGATGGCTTGTTTCATTGCTCAAATGTCAGGGCAAAAAAAGACCGAAACAAATGTTTCGGTCAGTTCCTTTATTTTGCTGCCGGCTTGGGCGCGACTTCAAATTTCTTTTTAATCAGCGGTAAGATGTCGTCTGCAGGAGGTGAAACAATCAGTGCCTCTTTCCTGAAAACATAGGTATAACCATTGGCTTTGGCAACATCAGCAATCACTTGGTTTGCTTTTTGTGCTACTGGTGCCATCAGTTCTTCTTGCTTTTGCTGCATTTGCTGCTGATAATTTTGCTCATATCCCTGCAATTCTACAAGCAATTTCTTCATCTGCTCTTTCTTTGCAGTTTTAGCTGCTGGGGCCATCTTCACTGAATCTGCTTTGAACATGCTGTCCTGACGGTTCAATTCCTTCAAAGTTTCACCATAGTTGATTTGGAGCGCGCTGTCGAACTGCGCCATCTCAGCAGTTGCTTTCTTGTAATCAGGCATGAGCTGAACTACTTCGTCTATGCTAACATATCCTGTTTTGTTCTGTGCATTGAGGAATGGATTGAATGCTACCAAGGCGATCATCACCAGACCAAGGCTTAAGATTTGTTTCATTGCTACTTGTTTGTTTTTTGTTGATTCGAAAATATGCTTTTTTTATTTCCCCGTTAACTCTTTTAGGATATCATCACTTTTATCCAGTTTGGGGTCGGCAAAGATAATGGTAATTCCTTCACTTTTATCCAATATCAGGTCGTATTGCCTGGCAGATGCCAATTTTTGTACTGCGCTGTATACCTTGTCCTGGATTGGCTTTACCAGTTCCTGCCTTCTTTTGAAAAGGTCTCCTTCAAAGCCAAAGCGTTTTTTTTGCAAGTCACGGAGTTCTTTTTCCTTGTTAAACAAGTCATCCTCCCTTTTTTTCAACAGGTCTTCGCTCAACATCACCTTCTCAGATTCAAAATTCCTGTAGAGTTGATCCAATGCTGCCTGCTTCAGGTCTATCTCCTGTTGCCACTGGATGCTGAAAGCATCAAGCTTTTTCTGTGCCTCAGTATACTCAGGCAGTTTGCTGAGGATGTAACGGGTATCGATGACGGCATAGCGTTGTGCAGTAGCGGTGAACCCAAGCACTGCAGCAAGAAGAATAAGCAATGACAGTTTTTTCATGACTTGCAATTTAATGATTAGCCTACCAGCCAAGGCAGGCCACCAAGGTTATTCTGGCTCGAATCCGAGCATGAAGGTAAATCGGCTTGCGTCTTTAAGTTTTCCGGTATTGGTTATCCTGTCCAAACCAACGCCATAGTCAAATCCCAACAAACCAAACATCGGAAGGAAGAATCGAACACCTGCACCCATCGCACGCCTTAGCCTGAATGGATTCCACTCCTTGAATTCATACCATCCATTTGCTGCCTCATAGAATGCCAATCCGTAGATGGTACTGCTGGGGTTGGTTACGAATGGATAACGCATTTCAAGGGTGTACTTGTTGAATATGGTAAAGAAGTTTTGTGCGTTTTGCTTGTCGGGGTTGATGGTAGGGTCAGAGACATCATAGACCGGATAACCCCTGTGGGCAATGATGTCATAGCCAAGCACACCAAAATTGTTCGTCAAACCGGCATCTCCCACTTGGAAACGTTCGAAAGGAGAGATGGGAACATTGCGG
>CALPWM020000294.1 GCA_943327275.2 Chitinophaga pinensis | reverse complement strand
TTTCGTATTGGGTTGAATTTTTATCCAGTTTGCTGATCCATTTTTTCAGTTCAGGAAGAACGGCTGTTGCAGGATACTCCCTGAGTTCACGGCGAGTCCTGTAGCGTGTCCGGTATTCAGGCAACGTTAAATTATTCAGCAGTTCAGGGATGGTGGCACCGTCCACTTTTGCTGGGGTTACCAGCGGGCGTGAAGGGTAGGTGACACGGTAGATGCGGCCATGGGTATGGTCACGCAATGGATCCCGGATGTTGTGTTGCATATGACCGATCAATACATTGTGCCAGTCTGCAATGTACAAGGATCCATCAGGAGCAAATTCAAGATCAACAGGGCGATAATTGATGTCGCTGGAACGGACAAGGTCTTGCCTGTGTTGGGTGGAATAGCCTGCACCAGCATCCATCATTTTATGTTGCTTGGTGCCAAGAAATCCAATGGTATTGTTGATGAGCATGTCTCCCTGCACTTCATCAGGGAAATGCCTGCTGGAGATAAATTCCAGTCCTGAAGTTGGCCTTACACGGTGCTTCTCTTCAATGATGGACGCTGGTGTTGGAGTGGCTTCGCCATAACGAGATTTCACCGTTCCTGGCGTCATCCAGGTAACATCTGGTCCTGAAGTTTCTGCATAGAAAACCTGTCCCCAATTATCAAAGGCGATACCCCAGGGGTTGGGAATGGAGAGTTGTGCAATACGATCAAGCTTTTTCTTTTTGGTATCGTAGCGGAAAAACCCACCATTGGTGCCGCGCACAGGACCATAAGAAGTTTCAATATCATTGGCCAGAAATACACCCTGTCCCATGTAAATGGAGCCAGATGCATCTGTGGTATAGGCATGGTGTGCATGATGTGTATCATGATCATCAAATCCACTCAATAGGATTTCACGAACATCAGCCTTGTCATCACCATTGGTATCTTTCAGCAACATAAAGTTCGTTCCTTGTGAAAGATACACTCCTTCAGGTGCCAATTCAAAGCCCAGTGGCAACTGCAATCCGTCTGCGAAAGTGGTTTGTTTATCAGCCTTTCCATCGTTGTTGGTATCCTCCAAAATGATGAGCTTGTCATTCGGTTTTGGATCACCTGGTTTCCAATGGGGATAGGTTGGCATGACCGCTACCCAAAGTCTTCCTTTGTTGTCAAAGGAAATCTGCACGGGGTTGGCGAGATCAGCAAATTCAACTTCAGAGGCAAACAAATCTATTTTGTATCCCGGAGCAACAGTGAATTTATCCAAAGCTTCTTGGCCATACAAATAGCGCATCGCAGCATTGGGATCTTTGGGTTTGTAGTTGGTTTGAACAGGAGGAAGAATGGAGGTTTTGGCATCAGCAGCAGCCATATCCATTTTTTTTCCTTGGGCAGCCATCCAGATGGCGGTATCCCTGATCAGGGTCATTTCCCTGATTTTCTTTTGTTCTGCGGGATAGTTGTCCGGTCCAAATGGGTTATACCTTCTTCCAAAAACATGCACGCCATTGGGAATCTTGAAGTCGTTGTGCCACATCCAGTTTTTCTCCATCACGGCAGCATATACTGCTGCTTTGTTTGATGGGGTTGGAGTGCTGGTTTTTCCAAAAACCTCATTGGCCAGGAAAGGGCCAAATTTTGCATATCCCTCATTATTCAGTTGGCTACCATCAATGGTCAATTCTGTGCCAGGATCATCTAACCAAATTTTGCTGGGTGTGAAGGCATCAACAAAATGAACCTTGTTTTTGGCAGCAACCTCTTTCATGGCCTGTGTATAGAGCAAGAGATTGACATTCTCTGTTTTTCCATTCGGCAGGTCATATTTTCCTGAGAGGTTTTCGAATGCTATCGGTGAAACCAACGCCAATTGAGGCGCAGACTTACCATTGTACTTTTGCGCCTGGGTATGCTTGATGAAAGCTTCCAGCTCTGCTTTGTAGTTGGCTAGTCCGGCAGCACCCTGAAATGATTCATTGTATCCAAAGAAGGCAATGATGATGTCTGCCTGGTGTTTGGTCATCCATGCATCCGGATACTCTACGAAACCTTCCATGCCTGCTGGTTTGGCCAGTTCGGTTTGGAATTTTTCTGCACCGGGGAATGCCCATGGTGTTTTTCTTCCGGAATGAGGACGGAATCCAGGTGTATTTCCTCCATCGCACATGTTGCGCACATAGAGCATGTTTTCTGGATAGCGAAGCTGAAGCTCTGTTTCAAAATGATCAAACTCCTGCATCCTGGAACCCAGGTTGTTGCCAATCAGGATGATGTGGGAACCCTTTTCAATACTGAGTTTGGTCGAACCAGGCATCATGAAGGAAAATACTCCAATCATGGCTGCAACAACTGCCATTGCTCCAAAGAAAAATGTATGCTTGCTGTTTTTTTTCATGTTAGATTTGGTTTATAAACCCATGTCGGGGTTATTGGGGCCAAAATGTTTAAGGATAACGATAGGGTCAGTGGCAGATGTATTGACTATTTTGACACCTTCCATTGCTGCTTTTTCACTGATGAAGAATTCATCGTTGGTCAGTTGTCCATAGCGGATCAAGGCAGGGGTTTCAATTTCCCAAACACCAAAAGTTCCGCGTCCTTGCATGACGATGATACCGTATGCAGCACTGTCTTTTATGGTTACTGTTTGTCCGGGGAAAACAGTAAGTTCCTTGGCGCCAAAGGCTTCTGATTTGTAGCAAATCCAATTTTCAACATAGCCGTTGGCTTTCATTTCTTCTAGGTCATGCACAGGCTTGGGTGCCATGAAACGGTTGGCCATTGTATTGGGATCAACATTGAGTTCCCAGTCCAGAACATCCATCAGGGCATCATAATCACCAATACTTTCTTTTGGCGTACCGTTCCAGAGCAATTCTTCTGGTATGATGGCCTCATTCACCAGCGATTGGTACATGGCAAAAACATCCGATGCCTTTTGTGGCTCATAGGTACACATGCTACCAGGGGCATGCAACAATCCCGGAGGAACATCCCATCCGGTACCGGGTTCCAGGCGATAGGCCTGTGAATAGTTGGTGAGTTTGTTATCGCCTTTGGTGAAATTGATCAGGCATTCCTTGATCACCTCTTTGGGTGTACCTGGTGCGATGCCGATAAATGTATATGGGAAATCACCTCCATGGTTGTTGAGTTGCGGAGGAAAATAATAGGCTTCGGGTTTGCCTTTTTGGCCAATCAAAGCAGCTTTTTCATCGTTATGGTGCACATGATGGGGGAGTGGACCCATGTTGTCAAAAAACTTGGAATACATGGGCCAGCTATGGTATTCATTCCAGAGCCTGTCTCCAATGAGTTCACCTTTCAATTCGTCAACTGCATCTTTCAGCAGAACCTGATGGGTGGTTT
>CALPWM020000293.1 GCA_943327275.2 Chitinophaga pinensis | reverse complement strand
GGACGCACATGGAACTGCAACGGTATTTCAATGTAACCGAGCAATTGAGCCCGGCCAATGCAAAGGCCGTATACGAGCATTGCAGTGCAATGCTGCAAACCAAGGAGTTTTCTGTCAGAAACCTGCTTCGGAAAATGAAAGTAAAACTGGTGTGTACCACCGATGATCCTGTTGATTCGCTGGAGTACCACAAGGCCATGCAAGAAGAAGGGGCAGACATCAAGATGGTGCCTGCTTTCAGGCCAGACATGGCGATGAATGTGGGCAATACTGAATCTTTCTTGCAGTATGTCAGGAAAGTGGAAGTAGCATCTGGCATGCAGGTGAATAGATTTGAAGATTATCTGATGGCCCTCAAACGCCGGCATGACTTTTTTGCCCAAATGGGTTGCAAGGTATCGGACCATGGATTGGAAGAGATCTATGCAGATGACTATACTGCGGAAGAAATCATCATCATTTTTGAGCGCTTGCTCAAAGGCGAAACACTTTGTCTCAAATGCCAACGCCAGTTCAAATCTGCGATGCTGGTGCATTTTGCAGAGTGGGATCACGAGAAAGGGTGGGTACAGCAGTTCCATCTGGGAGCGCTCAGGAACAACAATACAAGAATGCTCAACCAGCTGGGCCCGGATACTGGCTGGGATTCAATTGGCACCTTCGATCAGGGCAAGGCCTTGTCCAAATTCCTGAACGGATTGGATACAAAGGATAAGCTGACCAAGACCATCTTATACAACCTGAATCCTGCAGACAACGAGGTGTTGGCCACCATGGTAGGGACTTTCAATGATGGTTCAGTAGCTGGAAAAATACAATTTGGTTCAGGGTGGTGGTTCCTTGACCAAAAAGATGGCATCATCAAGCAATTGAACGCCCTGAGCAACATGGGACTGTTAAGTCGTTTCGTTGGAATGCTCACAGATTCAAGAAGTTTCTTATCTTTCCCAAGACATGAGTATTTCAGAAGAATACTGTGTGATCTGATTGGCACTGAAGTGGAAGAAGGCGAATTGCCCAACGACATCGAATGGCTGGGAAAGATGGTACAGGACATCTGTTATAACAACAATGTCAATTATTTTAATTGGAAACCTTAACTGACAACAACCCAACGATTATGTCATCTACAACAAAACCAGGAGGCTACAGGTGGACCATCTGTGCTTTGCTTTTCTTTGCAACCACAATCAACTATCTGGACAGGCAGGTACTCAGCTTGCTGAAACCCATGCTGGAAGATGAGTTTGGCTGGACCAACAGTCAGTATGCCAATATCGCTTCAGCCTTCCAGTTTACTTACGCGATATGTCTTCTTTTTGCAGGAAGAATTATTGATAAGCTTGGTACAAAGAAAGGATATGCATGGGCGATTATCCTCTGGTCCATTGGTGCGATTGTACATGCATTGGCCATTCCCATCGGCGAACTACTTATTTCATCATTGGGATGGATTGGATTGGCTGCTGTACCGGTTTCGGTGGTGGGTTTCATTTTTTCAAGGGCTGTTTTGGCTGTTGGCGAAGCAGGGAACTTTCCTGCAGCCATCAAGGCAACAGCAGAATATTTCCCCAAAAAAGAAAGGTCTTTTGCCACTGGAATTTTTAATTCAGGAACCAATATCGGCGCCATTCTTGCGCCACTCAGCGTGCCCTGGATTGCCACCAATTATGGATGGGAAACAGCATTTATTGTGATAGGTGCGATAGGATTTCTCTGGCTTATTTTTTGGTATATGTATTATGATGAACCCCATCTTCAAAAGAAAATGGGACAAGCAGAGAGAGAATATATTCTTGCTTCAGATGCTGCAGAGGTTGCACAGCAGTCAGCCACCAGCAGCCAAAAAGTGAAATGGTCTAGCCTTTTCAAATACAAACAAACATGGGCTTTTTCAATAGGTAAATTCCTGACAGATGGCGTTTGGTGGTTCTTCCTGTTCTGGTTGCCTGCCTACCTGAAAGACCAGTATGGAATGACGGGTACAGAAATCATTTTACCATTGGTCGTACTTTACAGCCTTACCATGGTGGGCAGTATCGGTGGTGGCTGGTTCCCAGTTTATTTCATCAACAAAGGATACAATGCTTATGACGGAAGATTGAGGGCAATGTTTGTGATTGCCTTGATTCCATTGGTTGTTCTGGCTGCCCAGCCCCTTGGAGGCATCAGCTTCTGGATGCCAGTGATCCTGATTGGCATAGGCGCATCCGCCCACCAGGCCTGGAGTGCCAATATCTTTACCACCGTTTCGGATATGTTCCCACAAAAAGCCATTGGCTCTGTGGTAGGCATTGGAGGCATGGCTGGCGGAATTGGCGGCGTAATCGTTACCAAAGTTGGCGGTGCCTTGTTTGATCATTACAAAGCATTGGGACATATTGAAACCGGCTATACCATCATGTTTACTTTCTGTGCAACAGCCTACCTGGTTGCCTGGGTCATCATGAAATCACTGGTCCCCAAATTCAAGTTGATTACAGACCTCTGATTGGTTTGAACAATCGTTTGCGCAAATTTGCTTGATTGATGTCCAAATGAAGTGAAATTTCATCTTCATTGTTTATCTTTAGAATCAATCAACATTCTTACGCATGAGCTCCCTTCATCCCAAAGGCAGGAGAAAATTTCTCCTCAACAGCGCAGCAGCTGCAGCAGGTTTTTTTATCGTGCCACGCCATGTGCTTGGCAAAGGATTTATCCCCCCAAGCGATCAGCTCACCAAAGGCATCATTGGTGTAGGTGGCATGGGACGCAACCATATTGAATATGCAGGCACACGTGTCGTTGCTGTTTGTGACGTTGAAAAAAGAAACCTCCTTGCTGCTGAAAAAAGGGTAGGTGGCACCATCAAGAAATTTCATGATCACCGTGAACTGATTGCCCTTCCTGAGGTGGATATCGTGCATATTGCCACGCCACCACATTGGCATGGCATCATGGCCATTGAAGCTGCCAGAGCGGGTAAAGACATCTGGTGCGAAAAGCCCATGACACGCACCATCGGAGAAGGCAAGCGCGTTGTAGAAGCGGTGAAGCAATATGGCAGGATGTTCAGGCTCAATACTTGGTTCCGTTTTGAAGAAAATTTCTACGGAATGAACACCACTGTAAAGCCCCTAAAGAAACTGGTAGAATCCGGATTACTGGGATGGCCGCTCACCGTAACGGTTGGCAAACAAACCGGATTTGACTGGAAATTTTACTGGATAGGAAAAACAGCCTTGCCAGAACAAAAAGTTCCTGAAACACTCGACTATGATCGCTGGCTGGGTCCTGCACCTTACAAGCCATACAATGAGCACCGCACCAATCCAACCTTCAGGGGTTATTGGGATTATGACGGGGGTGGATTGGGAGACATG
>CALPWM020000292.1 GCA_943327275.2 Chitinophaga pinensis | reverse complement strand
TGACTGCAAAAGGTTCGTTGATCACATCAGCTGCACACAATACGGCATGGGCAGTTCCCCAAGGTTTGGCGCGATCCTCCCTTCGTTGGTATCCGTCAAGATGTGCATCCAGGTGTTGGTATACGTATTCGGTCTGAATCCTCCCTTTTAATTTAGGCTCGAATATGGCCTTAAATTGCTCTGCAAAATCTTCCCTGATCACAAATACCACTTTTCCAAACCCAGCCCTGATTGCATCGTAGATGGAATAATCCATGATGGTTTCGCCCTCTGGCCCAAATGCTTCAATCTGTTTCATTCCTCCGTATCTGGAGGCCATACCAGCGGCCAATATCAACAAAGATGGTTTCATGCGAGAATTTTATGGTGCGAAATTAGTCCGAAATTTCAAAGCACCAAAATACGACCTTTGCAAGGATAATGTTAGAAAAAAACATCATACAAACCATCATTGACGAAAAGATTCAATCAGGTGGCGTCAGTGCTGCTATCCTGAGGCTGGACCTATTACACCCTGTTGTATCCGGTAACAAAATTTTTAAACTCAAATACTACCTTGCGGCAGCAAAAAAAGATGCAAAAAAAGGTATCCTTACTTTTGGAGGCGCTTATTCAAATCACCTGGTTGCCGCAGCCTATGCAGCAAAACAAAACAACCTCGAAGCCATTGGATTTGTGAGAGGAGAAAAAACGGAAAAACTTTCACACGGTTTGGAAGACTGCATTTCCTACGGAATGCAACTTGAATTTCTGAGCAGAGAATCTTTCGATTCAATTGATTCAGCCCAATTTTCAACCACCTATCCCGACCATGCCATCATCCCTCACGGTGGGTATGGAAGAATGGGAATGTTGGGTGCAAAAGAAATCATGGAGATCCCAGGTGTTGAAGCATTTGACACCGTTGTCGCAGCCTGTGGAACGGGAACAATGGCGGCTGGATTGATTGCGGGTTTGCAACCTCACCAACATTTGACCCTGGTTTCAGTGCTCAAAAATAATTTTAGCGCAATGGATGAAATCAAGGAATTGTTGTCAGAAGTGGAGATCAACAGCAAAGGGTTTGACATACGATTTGACTTTCATTTGGGTGGATACGCCAAAAAAAATGCGCTGTTGTTCAAAGCAATGAATGATTTTTTCAGCATTCACCATGTTCCTACCGATTTTGTCTACACGGGAAAACTTTTACACGCTTTTTACCAGATGCTGGAAGCTGGTTCTTTCAAGAGCGGCTCAAAAGTATTGTTAATTCATAGCGGAGGCCTTCAGGGAAACAGGTCTCTTTGCAACAATGAACTCATTTTTTAATCCCGGGAGATTACCTTTGTAATCTATGTATAAACCAAAAAACGGAAACGCATTTATTTGTTTCGTTTCTATCCTGCTTTCATTGTCTTCGGCAAAAGCACAGGATAGCCTTCCTTTTTTTACAGTGAAAGAAAGAAATGGAATGGTGATCATCGGATGGCTCAATCCCCATCCTGAGCTGACACAATTGATCATCCAGCGATCTGTTGATTCTGTGAATGGATTCAGGTCAATTGTATCCATGCCAGATCCCACATCAGTTTCCAATGGCTATGTTGATAAAAAGCCAGGCGTGACAAATAGTTATTACAGGATCTACTATGTCAACCCAGGAGGACGATATCTTTTTACGGCCTCCAAAAAACCTGTTAAAGATTCTGCATTGAATTCTCGCAGTGTGCCCATTACAGCACCCGTAAATCAATTGGTCAATGATACCAATCATGCAACTGCCATGCCTGGTCTGACTCCTGACAAAGCCATCAAAATAAAAAGGGAAACAGGCATCGGCATTAATCTAACAGGGAAAATTGAAGACAACATCAATGAAAATGTATTCACCCCTTCAGGGCTTATTTTTACCAACAGTGAAGGAAACCTCATCATCGCCCTTCCGGATGCCAATAAAAAGAGATTTACACTAAAGGTATTTAAGGAAGATGGCACGCCCATGTTTCACATGAGAAACATCAAGGAGCCCCAGCTGCTGATTGACCGTTCTAATTTTCTGCACAGCGGCTGGTTCAAATACGATCTTTATGAAGGCGAGAGGCTAAGGGAGCAGAGCAAGTTTTTCATCCCTCCTGAGGGAAGATGATGGAACACTCGAATACCTGTTCGAAATTTTTCAAAATCAATTCCTTGACCTCCTCCATGTCCACTGTAGTTCCGAGCTCTTTTTGCAATGAGGTAACTTGCTTGTCTGGAATCCCACAAGGAACAATTGAGCTGAAATAGTTGAGGTCAGTATTGACGTTCAGTGCAAATCCATGCATGGTCACCCATCTGCTGCAGCGGACACCCATCGCACATATTTTTCTTGCCAACATCTTGTTGGAGGGATCTAACCAAACACCGGTTTCTCCAGGACTCCTGTCTCCCTTCAAACCATAATGGGCCAAGGTGAGAATGATGACATCTTCCAGACACCTGAGGTACCTGCCAATATCGGTGAAAAATTTTTCAAGATCGATGATTGGATATCCTACCACCTGACCTGGACCATGAAAAGTGATGTCTCCGCCCCTGTTGGTCGGATAATAGCCAATATTCCTTTTGGCCAATTCCTCCTTGCTGATCAACACATGTTCTTCCTTCCCACTTTTTCCCAGGGTATACACGGGTGGATGCTCACAAAAAAGCAAGTGGTGAATGGTTTCACCAGCATCCTCACCCTTGGCGAGCTTTATTTTCTTGTTGGTATTTTCAAGCAACAGCGAATCCTGAACACGCCAGGCATCCCCATATTCCATGTTCCCAAGGTCCTTAACATATACCGCTTGCTGCATGTTTCTTTAATTGGTGTACAAAGACGTTAACTTTGCAAAAATACGCATTATGCCGCAGGAGAACAGCAATGAAATGATGGGTGAGGAAATCGTTGAGCAAGGGTCAGAGGAATTGTATGAAAGACTGGCCATTGAAGTGGACAAAGGCCAGGAGCCCTTGCGCATAGACAAGTTCCTCTTGAACAGGGTGGTCAATACTTCCAGGAACAAGATCCAGCGGGCCATTGACAATGGCATGGTGCTCGTCAACAACCAAGCCATCAAGGCCAACTATAAAGTCAAACCTGCAGACCAAATTATTTTTTATTCAGACACGGATCCCGTTACGTATGAGATCATCCCTGAAAAACTGCCGTTGAATATTGTGTATGAAGATGACCACATTTTGCTGATCAACAAGCCAGCCGGCATGGTGGTTCACCCTGGCTCCGGCAACTTCAGCGGAACCTTGATCAATGGTGTGGCCTGGCATTTGCGTGAACAACAACCAGACCTTGACGAAACAAAACTACCCAGGTTTGGCATGGTGCACAGGATAGATAAAAACACTACCGGTCTG
>CALPWM020000291.1 GCA_943327275.2 Chitinophaga pinensis | reverse complement strand
ATGCTGTCATCTGCCACGATTTTTCCTTTGTTGATGACAATCACCCTTTCACAAAGGGCCTCAACCTCCTGTAAAATATGGGTTGAGAAAAGAATGGTCTTGTTTTTCCCCAGGCCCCTGATCACTTCCCTGATTTCCACGATCTGGTTGGGATCAAGACCGGTCGTGGGCTCATCCAGGATCAGCACTTCAGGATCATGCAACAAGGCCGCCGCCAACCCAACCCTTTGTTTGTATCCCTTGGAAAGTTGTCCGATTTCCTTGTGCGCTTCCGGCGTTAAACCCGTGAGTTGGATCACGGCTTCAATCCTTTCCACCGGAGCATTTATCTTATGAAGCCCAGCCATCATGCCCAGGTATTCCCGCACATACATTTCATGGTAAAGTGGGTTCAATTCGGGGAGGTATCCAATCTTTTTTTTGGTGGCGATGGCCTCGCCCTCAACAGGAATGCCACAAACAGTAATTTTTCCCTCATCCGGACGAAGATACCCGGTGATCATCTTCATGGTCGTGGATTTTCCAGCACCATTGGGACCCAGAAATCCAACAATCTCTCCAGCGCCGACTTCAAAACTGATGTGGTCTACTGCTTTCTGATCGCCGTATTGCTTGAGGATATGATCAACTTTGATGGACATGTGTTTTGCTTAGTCTTCCACCTCATCGCTGGATGCTGGCAGGTGGTCGTAAGCCCCTTTGAATGCCATCCAACCAAACATCACGAAACCAATCGCGATGGGCAAAAAGATGATGGCAAATATACTCCATTGGATGATGGTATCGGTGGTTGGAACAAGCTTGATCTGATCTATAGACGTTTTTAACAAAATGCTGTAAGAATAGACGGCCAATGCAATCCAAACAAGGCCTAAATATTTTTTGATCGTGTTCATTTTCTTGGTTTATGCGTTTACAATTTGAGGCATTGCCCTGTGGGGCCGCTCAGTACATCAATCATTGACTTCTGGATCTATTTTGTTGGACAGGTAGATGGTACCAATCACGAGGGAGACCACAGCAATGGCAATGGGATACCAAAGCCCAACCAATACATCTCCAGCATAAAGGGTGGTCAACAAAACGGCAATAAACGGCGTCATGCCCCCAAATACACCATTCCCCAAATGATAAGGAAGGCTCATGGAGGTGTACCTGATTTTTGTTGGGAAGATCTCCACCAGGAATGCCGCAATTGGTCCGTACACCATGGTTGCAAAAAATATCTGGGCAAAAATCAAGGCCACCATTATCCAATAAGCATTGTCGGGGAGTTCTCTCGAAAGCTTGTCCATCGCCTGCGGCTTTTCCAGTCCGCTGGCAAAAAGCGTATCCTTGTGAACCAGCTTTTCAGTGATCCCATTCTGGTAAAGATGAATGGTGGTGGTTGTTTGAATGCTGTGTCCTTTTTCATTGTTAGGATTGATCACCCTTTCAATCTTGGTTTTGCTATCATCCATCGCAACACCCTTGGTAGAAGCAACATCCAGCATTTTTGAATAAATCGGACGGTATGAAATCACTGCAAGGAACAATCCCGCCATGATGATCCATTTTCTTCCGATTTTGTCACTGAGGTTACCAAAGAAAATGAACAAAGGCGTAGCAAGGACAATGGCCCAGATCAGGATGGTCCTGGTCTGCTCAAAGTCTACCTTACAAGCGGTTTCCAAAAAGGTCTGCGCATAGAACTGGCCTGTATACCAAACCACTCCCTGCCCCATTGTTGCTCCAAACAGGGAAAGCAAAACCATTTTAAGGTTGCCCTTGTGCGTCAGGCTTTCCTTGATGGGATTTTTGGATGTTTTTCCTTCTGCCTTCAGCTTGCTGAACAAAGGCGACTCATGCATTTTAAGCCTGATGTAAATACTCATGCCCACCAGCACAACAGAAAACCAGAACGGGATTCTCCATCCCCACTCTTCAAAGACCCGGATCGAATCTGTTTCATTGGCTGCTAAACTTTTTCGGGTAATCAAAATAATGCCCAGCGACAAGAGAAAACCCAGTGTTGCCGTAGTTTGTATCCAACTCGTATAATATCCCCTTCTTTCTACCGGTGAATGCTCAGCAACATAAGTGGCTGCACCGCCATATTCTCCGCCCAGTGCCAATCCCTGCACCAAACGCAATAACAACACAATCAATGGGGCGGCAAAGCCAATCGTCTCATAGCCTGGCACAAGACCAATGGCAAAGGTTGAGCCCCCCATCAGTATCAGGGTCAACAGGAAGGTATATTTTCTACCGACCATATCGCCCAATCTTCCGAAGACCAGGGCGCCAAAAGGCCTGACAATAAAGCCTGCCGCAAAAGTGGCCAGCGTAGAAAGCAATGCTGCTGTGGGGTTGGTCTTTGGGAAAAACTGCGAAGCAATAATAGGTGCAAGGCTACCAAAAATGAAAAAATCATACCATTCGATCAGCGTTCCTACCGACGAGGCAAATATCACTTTTCTGATCTGTTTTTTTTCTGCAGCTGCTTGCATGTCAGGCAATTGTTTTAAGCGGTTAATTTGCTTTCAAGATAAAAATATATCGGGAAGAATCTGTTTTTTTTTAACTTACCGCTCTTAAATTTCAATTGTATTATGAGCTATCCATATCAGATTACGTCGTACGAGGGTTACCAGGAAGCATGGAAGAAAAGTGTAGAAGACCCCGAGGGGTTTTGGGGGGATGTGGCCAGCCATTTTCAGTGGAAGAAGCCATGGGACAAGGTCCTGGATTGGAATTTCAAGGAGCCTTCCATCAAATGGTTCAGCGGCGCACAGCTCAACATCACAGAAAACTGTATTGACAGGCACCTGGTTGACAAGGCCAATCAACCTGCCATCATCTGGGAGCCCAATGACCCGAATGATCACCACCGCATGCTCACCTACGCACAGCTGCATACCAAGGTGAATCAGTTTGCCAATGTACTCAAGAACAATGGCGTCAAAAAAGGCGACCGTGTCTGCATCTATATGGGAATGATTCCGGAACTGGCGATTGCTGTGTTGGGATGTGCAAGGATCGGAGCCATTCACTCCGTCATCTTTGGTGGATTCAGTGCGCAAAGCATTGCTGATCGCCTTCAGGATGCCAATGCAGAATTCATCATCACCTGCGATGGCGCCTTCCGCGGAGCCAAAGACATCCCTTTGAAAAATGTGATTGATGATGCGCTGATCAGTTGCAAGTTTGTCAAACGCGTCATTGTCTACACCCATACCCGTTCTGCTGTCAGCATGATCAAGGGACGTGATGTTTGGTGGGAAGATGAAGTTCGAAAAGTAGAAACTGCCGGCAATCCTGATTGCCCTGCTGAAGTCATGAATGCCGAAGACCCGCTGTTCATCCTGTATACATCTGGTTCAACCGGAAAGCCAAAAGGTGTGGTGCATACCTGTGGT
>CALPWM020000290.1 GCA_943327275.2 Chitinophaga pinensis | reverse complement strand
GTAGTGAACCGTATATTGAACTATTCGGAACTTTATCATCAGGAATTGGTGAGCAATGTGCTTCCATTTTGGCTTGCGCATAGCAGGGATGAGAAGCATGGCGGCTATTTCACCTGTTTAGATCAGCATGGTAAGGTATACGATACCGACAAGTTCATGTGGTTGCAGGGAAGAGAGGTATGGTGTTTTTCTACCATGTACAGACTAGTAGAACAAAATCCAGCCTGGAAGGAAATGGCACTTCATGGAGCATCCTTCATGAAAGAATTTGGCCGCGATGCACAAGGAAACTGGTATTTCTCTCTTACTGCAGATGGTAAGCCGCTGGTTCAACCCTATAATATTTTTAGTGATTGCTTTGCTACGATGGCATTTGCCGCATTGAATAAGATTGACCCTTCACCAGAATACAGGGCAATCGCACTCGATACTTTTGAAAACATTATTGTACGGCAACACAATTGGAAAGGTGTTTACAACAAATCATTTCCTGGTTCCAGGCCAATGAAGAATTTTACACTTCCCATGATCTTGTGTAACCTGAGTTTGGAGCTCGAAGATATCCTGGGGAAGGAAAGGGTCGACTCATTTATTCCGACGGTTGTCCATGAAGTGATGGATGTTTTTTATAGGCCAGAGCTTGGGCTGATAGTAGAGAATGTGAATCAAGACGGAAGCCTTTCAGATACATTTGAAGGAAGATTGATGAATCCTGGTCATGCCATTGAAGCCATGTGGTTCATCATGGATCTGGGAAAGCGCATGAACGATCATGCACTGATTGAAAAGGCAAAGAACATCATGTTAAAAACGATAGAACATGCCTGGGACAACCAATTTGGTGGATTGTTCTATTTCATGGATACAGAAAACAAACCAATGCAGCAGTTGGAATGGGACCAAAAACTCTGGTGGGTTCATGTGGAATCCCTGGTGGCATTGGCCAAGGGATATGCACTTACCAATGACCCCGCCTGCTTAAAATGGTTTGATACCATGCATGCATATACCTGGGAGAAATTCCGTGATCCTGAAAACGGAGAGTGGTTCGGTTATTTGAACCGGCGTGGAGAGGTGCTCAGTAGCGCCAAAGGTGGTAAATGGAAAGGCTGTTTTCATATTCCCAGGGCCTTGTACCAGGTTTCAAAAACATTCAGCGATTTACTCGCTACCTCAAATGAGAAATAGTTTTATCAATCCAAACAAAAAAGAAGCATCATCAGAACCATTTTAAACAAAAAACAATCATGAAAAAGCTAACGCTTATCCTAACCATGCTCTGTACTTCCTGGTTGTTGGGTTTTTCCCAGCAATCTAGAATCAGCGGAACGGTGACCAGCAGCGAAGGGGGAGCACCTGCAGAAGGGGTTTCCGTTCTTGTCAAGGGCACCAAAAAGGGTACCAGAACCAATTCCGCTGGTGAATTTACCATCAACGCATCCACCGGACAAACCATCGTTCTTTCCGGCATTGGCTTTGCCTCAAAAGAGGTAGTGGTCAATGGCAATCAGTTGGATATAACCCTTACCTCTACTTCTTCAAGTCTTAATGAAGTAGTAGTGGTAGGATATGGTACACAGAAAAAAGCAAATCTTACCGGGTCAGTTGTCTCGCTCAAGCAAGAAGACCTGTTGAAGCGTCAGGTAGCGACGGCAAGCAATCTTTTGCAAGGTCTTGCACCAGGTGTTACAGTGACCCAACAATCAGGACGCCCTGGTGCTGATGGTGCCTCCATCCGCATTCGTGGCTTGAGTTCCATTTATGCAGGTCAGAGTCCATTGATCATGGTTGATGGAGTTGTTTCAAGCCTGGATGCCATTGATCCCAATGCCATTGAGAGCATTACAATTCTCAAGGATGCAGCATCAACCGCCATTTATGGAACACGTGCAGCCAATGGTGTTGTGTTGGTAAAAACCATTCGTGCAAAGGGTAAAGGCGTCAAGGTGAGCTACAACAGTTTTGTTTCCAAGCAGATTGCAACTGCAATGCCTGAAAGGACAACCGCTATTGAGCACATGGAACTGAGCAATTTAGCTGAGCAAAACAGAACAGGAAACCCCGCCGCATTCCTTTTCCAACAGCCATTGATTGACAAATACAAAACTACACCGGCGAATAATCTTGATGTTATTGACAACGACTGGGTAGACCTCTTGTTTACCAATTCTGCACTGATGCAGAACCATAACGTAACGCTTAATTCGGGTGGCGAAAATACCAATGTATTCACCTCCGTTACCTACCTGGATCAGCAGGGGCTGATTCCGAACAACAGTTTTCAGCGCTATGATATTCGTTTCAATCCTGATTTCAAGCTGAGAAAAAACCTGACCCTGAGTGGCGTATTCAATTATAACTTCAGCAAGAATACTGCTCCATCAACATCCAGTCCTGAATTTATCATCCGCCAGGCCATTGGCT
This sequence comes from Chitinophaga pinensis, assembly GCA_943327275.2. Classification (GTDB taxonomy): domain Bacteria; phylum Bacteroidota; class Bacteroidia; order Chitinophagales; family Chitinophagaceae; genus Pollutibacter. The sequence goes on along the minus strand of CALPWM020000290.1, from coordinate 983 downwards.
TGCCTGCGATCGGTGCTGCTAAATTTGGTCCGGGTATGTATGGAACTGCAGGACAGACCAATAACAGGAATCCACTTGCCCAGGCCGAAGCTGCAGGTACATCTGTTTCAGAAAACAATTCATTCCTGAGTAAAATTGCGCTCAATTACAAGCCCATTGAAAGCCTTGAATTGGAAGCCTATTGGTCTCGCGAACATTGGACCCCACATGGCAAGAGTTTTACCAAGAATGCAGACATTTATGTGCCCAATCTTGTTACCTCAGGGTATGATAAGGTCAGCCAGTGGCCTGGTTCTACTAGCCTTGGAGAGTCTTACTCATCGAATACAAGGAATACCATGTTGGCGCAAGCAACGTTCTCCCAAAACTTTGGCAACCATCGCTTCAAACTCTTGGCTGGTGGTCAAACAGAGGAATTCTTGTATGAGGGCATCTCAGCATCCAGAACAGGTTTCAACAACCCTAATCAGCCCTATCTGAATCTTGGAGCTGCTGACCGGAACAATGCTGGATCAGCCTACCAAACCGCACTGGCTGGTTTCTATGCAAGGATGAACTATAGTTTTGATGATAAGTATCTTTTAGAGGTCAATGGCAGATATGATGGATCATCAAGGTTTTCACAAGCATTGAACAAGCAATGGGGCTTTTTCCCATCTGCATCAGCTGGATGGATCTTCTCCAAAGAGAAATTCTTTGACGGCCTTTCAGACCTGATCAGTTTCGGTAAAATCAGGGCATCCTATGGTTTGCTCGGAAATCAGGCTTTGCCAGAGATCTATCCTTTTGCTGTCAACTATCAAACTTCTACTTATTCCAATCCCAACAATGGAACAAGCACCTACTTGAACAATGTCACCACACTGGGATATGCATTGCTCGATGCACCGAATCCAGGCATCACATGGGAGAATTCAGCACAGATGAACGTTGGGGTTGACCTTACAGTGAAGCGAAACCTTACCCTGACATTTGATTATTAC
>CALPWM020000289.1 GCA_943327275.2 Chitinophaga pinensis | reverse complement strand
CAAGTATTATGGTGCAGTTCCTATTGTTACCCGGTCTTATGGCGCAACAGAGGACTTCAATCTTCCAAGAAATACGGTTGATGAAGTGGTTGCATTTATCAAAAAGGACCTTGATTCAGCCATGAAATATCTGCCGGAAAACTATGCAAATTTTTATGGTCAGAGTTATGCAAACTGGCAGGGACGTGCAGTAAAGTCAACTTGTTTGGCTTACAAGGCGAAAGCACAATTGCTCTATGCCAGCCCATTGCACAATCCTACCAACGAACTAGGCAGATGGAGAGAAGCGGCTGAGTTATATGGCAGCTTCATCTCAACATATGCATCGATGTATGGATTGGAGACCCAGGTCCAAAGGGCCTTTTTGGATCCCAACAGCAAAGAATCTATTTTTAATATCAGGGCTGCTACAGGGTTGAGTACAATTGATAGGAATCAGCGTCCTGCAGGATTTAAATTTTTTAGTGGTCCTGCTGTAAATCCAACCCAGGCCATGGTGGATGCATTTCAAATGAGAAATGGCAGGAGCATTACAGACGCAGGTTCTACTTATAATCCTGCAAGACCATACGAAAACAGGGACCCAAGGTTTTATCAGTTCATCAACTTTAATGGATCTACCCTGCCAGATAATCCTACTGCAAGTACCTGGTCTGTAAGACAAGTGGAAACATTTGATGGAGGCAGAGATGCCCAGCCTGTAGTGAATGCAACCAGAACAGGTTATTACATGAGAAAATTCATGGACACAACACTGAACCTTGTTGCCAACCAGACTTCATTCAGGCCTTATGTGTTGATGCGTTACCCAGAGGTTTTGCTGAGTTATGCGGAGGCTGTTAATGAAGCCTACGGCCCTTATGCATCTTCTACTGCTTCTTCATTGAAGGCTTCTGCTGCAGTAGAACAAATCAGGCAGAGGGCAGGATTGCTTCCTTTTGCCTTGAGTACTACTTTAACTCAGGCTCAAATGCGGGATGCCATCGTTCAGGAAAGAAGGGTTGAACTGGCTTTTGAAAACCAGCGCTTCTGGGATGCCCGTCGTTGGAAAAAAGCAGAGCAATGGTTTAACGTACCAGCTGTTGGAGTGCAAATTACGCGGACTGGAACAAACACATTTACCTATAAGTATGCAGATGTTGAAACAAAAACATTCAATGCAAAAATGAACCTGTTTCCCATTCCTGATGCAGAAATCAGGTTCAATGCCAAAATAAAGCAGAACCCGGGTTGGTAGATTGATTCATGATCTATTCTTTTTATTGGGATTGACAGATAAAAACAGCCTGCATAATTTAATGCAGGCTGTTTCTTTTTGGCGTAAGATTCTCATGAAGATCTCTATCGATCAATTCATTTTTTTGCTTTGATCATCTTCCTTTTTCCGAATGGTAATTTTGCAATGACGGTTTCACCTTTTCCTTTTTCATTGGTGATGCTTTGAATGGTCCAAAGGTCATTCAGGTTGTCACCATCGATGATGCTACCGCTATAGTCTCCCCAGGATACACCATCTGTAGCACCTTTGCCCTCGCCCAATGAAATGATTTCACGGATTGTGCCTGGTTTGTCTTTGCCCATTCGATAGGCAACCCTGGGGCTGATGAAGGAATTGGCATTGGCTTCTTGAAACCCAATCAACACATCATTTTTTTTGTTGACTGCAATGGTGGTTTGAATGTAATTGGAGCTGTCATTGTTGATCAATCCTGTTTGTACAATTGATCCATTATTGGCGTTGATCTGGTGCCATTGTACGGCAGCATGTCCATCTTTTTTCACCGCCTGTGAAAACCAAAGGTGGCCGTTTTGAAGAACAATGTTTTTGGGATTCCTGTCTCCGCTGGATACTTTTTGTGTTGTTCCTTTTTGAGGCGATTGGGGTGGGTAGTCCATGTATTGAAGGTTATGCGGTTGCTGTGATACAACCACTGCATATGGAATTCCCTTTTCATCCTCTACTATTTTTCTGATGATAAATTCCTTCTTTGCTATTTCAAAAAAATACAGGGCTTCTGTATCATCCTGTCCAAAAACAGGATGTCCAAGGCTTCCCTCAAAATGATAAATGGTTGCAGGTTTTCCTGCTTTTGCTTCAGCAGTTTTCATCACAAAGGTTCTTTCCTTTCCTCCGGGGAATGAATAGCCAATCCATTTTTTGCTGTATCCTATTCCGCCGCCATCAACACCTTGCTGTGCAGGAACAGGGTAGGTGTTCCAGGCCCCCAACGGGTTATTGGTTTCAGAAACGGAAACATTGACTGGCTTGATTTTGGGTTGGTCATAGTACCACCAAAGATCAAAAACAAAAACACCGTTGTGGACATCATAGAACATCTTGGGGTCGATTCCGTTGTTGAAACATTTTTGAGAAACGCCCTGAATGAATTCTCCCTTCTTGTTGTAGATGATCAGCCCACTATTGGTTCCATGCAATACATAATTTCCACCTACTGCAATCTGTGGGTCAACCTGCCTGTTTCCGTCCATGGACCCGTTGAAAACAAGCAGGCCATTGACGATGGCTGGATTTCCGCCTTGCATTCTCTCCGGACAGGCGGCACTGTCATTGAAACTTGCCTTTCGGATGGGAGAGATGACTTCTGTTCTGGCTGGATATTGTTCATTTCTTTGGCCATGAACTTGTATGCTTGCAAATAATACAATGGATAGGAATAAAGTTAATCTCATGAAATGTAATTTGAAATTGAAAATTAATTTTAATTGATGATGGTCATAATTATATGCGCCACAATTGGCTTCTTCTCACCAGTATTTTATTTATATCTAAATTAAACGCAAAATAAATCTTTTCATATTTAGTACTTCCTTTCTTATAAAAAAGCATTTCCTGTTTTTATAAATTTTTACACTCAGACTTATAAGCTGAAATTTGTTTTCTGCAGATAAAATTAGTACAAAGGCTTTGATTGGCGGATTATCACAATCACTAAATCAAAAAATATCTACAATGAAAACAAGAATTATTTCAAGCAAAATGTTAGTTGCTATTACCGCCGTTTTGTTTTTGGTATCCAGTTGTGACAAAAATGACGACGACGACTTAAAAACCATTGGCGGGTTAATTACAGATGAGCCTACATTCAGTACATTGAATACTGCTTTGATCAAGGGAGGATTATCAGCAAAGCTCAATGATACCGATCAGCTTACTTTATTGGCCCCCAACAATGATGCATTTACTGCTGCAGGGATTACAAATACTGTTTTGGATGGACTTTCTTCTAATGATGTTGCTAATATCCTCTATTATCATATCATTCCTTCCAAAGTCTTGGCAGCTGATATGCCAGGAGGCCCCAATGCAAAAGTGTTGACCTTTAATGGAGATTCCGTCTTTGTTACCAAAAATGCCAATGGAGTATTTGTCAATGGCATTAATGTGTCTGAAGCAGATATGGCTGTT
>CALPWM020000288.1 GCA_943327275.2 Chitinophaga pinensis | reverse complement strand
GCGTTTTTTGACAAGGTTCCGGAAAAAGGGCTTGTCGGTACCATCGATGCCTCTTTTGCAGACCCTCCCAACATGAAAATCAGTACGGCGGATATTTCTACCATCCTGGGCTTCATCAACAAAAAAGATACGATGGATGTTGCTGTGATGGTCATGAAAGACAGTGTTGGCATTAGGGAAACACAGCTGCTCAGAAGAGGTGTATATGACCAAAAAGCGGATACAGTTCAGATGGCTACTCCTGCTTCCATCCTTGCCTACAACCCAAGAAAATATGAGCAAAACAGGCTTGGCCTGGCAAAATGGATGATTGATCCTCAGAACCCATTGACGGCAAGGGTTTATGTGAACAGGATCTGGCATGAACTCTTTGGACGCGGGCTGGTAAAGACTTCTGGAGATTTTGGGATGCAGGGAGAACTGCCCTCACATCCTGAATTGCTCGACTGGCTGGCAGTAGAGTTCAGGGAATCCGGATGGGACATCAAAAAACTGATTCGACTGATTGTAACCTCTTCCACTTACAGGCAATCGGCTCAAAGGGCAGCAGACAAATTGCAAAAAGATCCTGACAATAAATACTACAGTTTCTTCCCAAGGCTCAGGCTTAGTGCTGAATTGCAACGCGATTTGTTGCTTTCTGCATCGGGCATTCTCAATCCTGAAATTGGCGGACCAAGTGTCAAACCCTATCAACCCAAAGGGGTCTGGGAAGCCACCACCTCCGGCAGAGGTGAGCTGGCCAAATACATCCAGGACAAGGGCGACAAATTGTACAGAAGAGGTTTGTACAATTTTATCAAAAGAACCGCTCCCCCACCGGCCCTGCTGATCATGGATGCGAGCACAAGAGACCAATGTGAGGTGACAAGATCAAGAACCAATACTCCCCTGCAGGCATTGGTATTGATGAACGATCCGCAGTTGCTGGAAGCCGCCAGGGTACTGGCGCAGCGTACTTCAAACCTTAACCTGTCTGAAGATCAGAAACTGGAGAGGGTATTCAGGTTGGTGCTTTGCAGAAAAGCCAACGAGAACGAAATGAAAATGCTCAAAGCATATTATCTCCAGGAAAAAAATAAATTCATCCAGCACAAAGACAGGGCTGAAGCATTCTTAAAAGCGGGAGAATTTGAGCAAATCAAAACAAAGAACATCGCTGAAACAGCTGCACTGATGCAGGTGAACCAGATGATTTTCAATTTGGATGAAACCACTGTAAAATAAGATCATGGAAAATCAGGAAAAACAATTCAGGCTGAACGTTACCAGAAGACATTTTCTGACCAAGGCTGGACTGGGATTTGGAAGCGCCGCATTGGGCTCAATGTTGTTCAAGGACCAATTGTTTGGTGCTGATACACAGTCATCCTTGCCCCTTGGGCTTGCACAGTATGCACCGAAGGCCAAGCGGATCATTTATCTGTTTCAGAATGGTGCCCCCTCCCAGCTGGAAACCTTTGACTATAAACCCTTGCTCAACAAGATGCATGGTGAAGAGTTGCCGGCCTCCATTCGCATGGGCCAAAGGCTTACAGGCATGACAGCCAACCAGGAAAAATTTCCGCTCGTTGGGTCTTCATTTGGATTTTCTCAACACGGAAAGTCAGGTGCCTGGATATCAGAATTGTTTCCCAACATAGCCTCCATCGCTGATGATATTTGTATTGTCAAAACAATGAACACCGAAGCCATCAACCATGACCCTGCACTTACGTTTTTCCAAACGGGGGCACAACAGGGCAACAGGCCCAGCATGGGTGCATGGATGAGCTATGGACTGGGAAGCGAAAATTCCAACCTCCCTTCCTACACTGTTCTTCTCTCGCGCGGCCGAGGAAATGGACAGGGAGTTTATTCTAAATTATGGACCAATGGATTTCTCGACAGCGTTCACCAGGGCGTTGTGTTCAGCAGTGGTGACGATCCGGTGCTTTATCTCAACAATCCTGAAGGGCATGATAAACAAAGCCGGAGAGACATGCTCGACCAGCTGGCAAAATTCAATGCAGAGGCTTTTGATAATTTTGGGGATCCTGAAATCAATACCCGCATCAAACAATACGAAATGTCTTACCGCATGCAGAGTGCGGTCCCTGAGCTGACAGACCTCAGCAAGGAGTCTGACAATACCATCAAAATGTATGGCCCGGATTGTCTTGTACCTGGCACCTATGCAGCGAACTGTTTGCTGGCCAGAAAGCTTTCTGAATCAGGCGTTCGTTTTGTACAACTCTATCATCAGGGATGGGATACACATGGCAACCTGGTCAATGACATGAGGATGCAGGCAGAAGACGTAGACAGGGCTTCTGCAGGCCTGATCAAGGACTTGAAGCAAAGAGGACTGCTTGATGAAACGCTGGTGATTTGGGGTGGTGAATTTGGGCGCACCAATTATTGTCAAGGTAAGATTGATGGCGCCAACTATGGACGCGACCATCATCCCAAGTGCTTCAGCATCTGGATGGCCGGTGGCGGTATCAAACCTGGAATGGTGTATGGAGAAACAGACGAATTCGGCTACAATACCATCAAGGATCCAGTAAGCGTACATGATTTCCATGCAACCGTGCTTCACCTGATGGGCATCAACCATGAACAGCTCACCTATCGCCATCTGGGAAGGCGTTATAGGCTCACAGACGTTGCAGGACAAGTAGTGAATGGAATCATTGCCTAATCTTTTTCCAAAGAAAAAATATGTATGTCTAGACATCTTCGCGTGCTCTCAAACCTGCTCATCGTTTTGCAGGTTTTTCTTCTCTTGTTCTGTTTTGTAGACCTGAGTCTTCTTCCACAGCTCGTTTTGTTTGTAGGCAGATTTCATCCTGTTCTACTGCATTTACCCATTACACTGATCATATTGTTGGTACCCTTCTCATTTTATCTTCAAAGAAGAAAAGATGCTGATGATCTTTCCAGCATATTTGATTTGATGCTTCACTACATCGCATTGATTTCAACGCTCACTGCACTCGCAGGATTTTTACTGGCAGCGGATGGAGGATATGACCAAGAATCACTCCTTTTTCACAAATGGCTTGGTGTGGCAGTAGCTTTTTCAACACATGCACTGGTCTACATCAAAAAAGCATTTGCGCAAAACGCAATGGTATGGAACATTGCCATGTCCTCTACCTTAATTGTCATGGTTGCAGGAAGTCATTTCGGCGGAAACCTCACACATGGCGAAGGATTCTTTGCATATAAAAAAGATATCAAACCATCCATCGGCATCGCTGAGTTTACAGCAAAAACAACCGTTTATCAGGGTGCTGTTCAACCCATTTTGGAAGCAAAATGCCTGACCTGCCACAACGATAAAAAAATGAAGGGCGGACTGAACCTGAGTAGTTTTCAGTTGGCGGCCAAGGGCGGGAAAAGCGGAGCAGCCTGGGTTTCAGGAGATCCTGATAAAAGCTTGTTGATTGAAAGG
>CALPWM020000287.1 GCA_943327275.2 Chitinophaga pinensis | reverse complement strand
AGGGACAATTCGTCAGTGGAGAAGCCATGAAATTTGCCGTAGACAAGGTCAGAAAAACCGGCAACAACAAAATCATCCTGACAGAAAGGGGTACCAGTTTTGGCTACCAGGATCTCATTGTTGATTACAGAAATATCCCCATCATGCAATCGCATGGAGTGCCGGTTGTGATGGATTGTACCCATGCCCTTCAGCAACCCAACCAAACAGCTGGAGTAACAGGAGGAAATCCACACATGATTGGAACCATTGCAAAGGCAGCTGTTGCTACAGGCGCAGATGGATTGTTTATAGAAACGCATCCCGATCCATCAAAAGCATTGAGCGATGGGGCCAATATGCTGCATTTGGACAAGCTCGAAGATTTGCTTAAGCAACTGATCCGGATAAGAAAAGCAATAGTTTAACTGTAGCGCAGTGGATTTCTTCTGGACTGAAAAATATACCGCTTCAGGTTCATCCAAAAAGCAAGGATAAAATAAAAAACAACTGGTGAGCCAAGGGTCAAACAGGAAATATACATGAAGTATTTCCGGATGGTGAAGGTGGGTATGCCCATCTTCTCACCTATCCTGGTGCAGACGCCAAAAACCTGCCATTCTATGAAATTCCTGAGCTTTTCCATCTTTCAAAGATAATTAATCCTCATTATTCCATCAAGTTTGGTAAGCGACCCTTAATTAATTAATTTTGCAGCGCCTTGACTCTTTTGCCGGAGCTGGGATGATCATCATAAAACACGAAAAATCAAATTCCATGGTATTCGATCTTGACCTCATTAAGAAGACCTACAGTGAAATGCCCGCTAAAGTAGATGCTGCAAGAACTGCATTGGGTCGCCCACTTACGCTTGCCGAGAAAATACTCTATTCTCACCTTTGGAAAGGCGTTGCCATCACTGATTTTGAGAGAGGAAAGGCCTATGTAGATTTCGCACCAGACAGGGTTGCCATGCAAGATGCCACCGCACAGATGGCATTGCTTCAATTTGACACCACGGGCCGCAAAAAGGTTGCAGTGCCTTCCACTGTTCATTGTGATCACCTGATCGTAGCAAAGGACGAAAGCAAAACCGACCTGAAGAAAGCAGTAACAGAAAATGAGGAAGTATATGAATTCCTTTCCTCTATCTCTAATAAATATGGCATTGGCTTCTGGAAGCCTGGTGCCGGTATCATCCACCAGGTTGTATTGGAAAACTATGCATTCCCCGGCGGAATGATGATTGGTACCGACTCCCATACCGTGAATGCGGGTGGATTGGGAATGGTGGCCATTGGTGTTGGCGGTGCGGATGCATGTGATGTAATGGCTGGCCTCAGCTGGGAACTGCTGATGCCCAAATTGATTGGTGTAAAATTGACTGGAAAATTGAATGGATGGACATCCCCCAAAGATGTAATCCTCAAAGTGGCGGGCATTCTTACTGTTAAAGGTGGAACTAACGCCATTGTTGAATATTTTGGCGAAGGCGCAACAAGCATGAGTTGTACAGGGAAAGGCACCATCTGTAACATGGGTGCTGAAATCGGTGCCACTACCTCTACCTTCGGATATGATGAAAGCATGGCGCGTTACCTGCGTTCGACTGGAAGGGCAGATGTTGCAGCAGCAGCGGATGAAGTAAAATCTTATTTGACCGGCGATGTTGAAGTCTATGCCAACCCTGAAAAATATTTTGACAAGGTTATTGAGATCAACCTCAGTGAATTGGAGCCACACCTGAACGGACCCTTCACGCCAGACCTTGCCACACCTATTTCACAAATGAAAGAGGCCGCTGCAAAAAACAACTGGCCTACCAAGGTTGAAGTTGGTCTGATTGGTAGCTGTACCAACTCTTCTTATGAAGACATCAGCCGTGCGGTCAGCCTTGCCAAACAGGTGGCAGAAAAAGGATTGAAAACCAAGGCTGAATTCACCATCACACCAGGCAGTGAACTCGTCCGCTATACCATCGAAAGAGACGGATTCCTGGACACCTTCGCACAAATTGGTGCAACCGTATTTGCCAATGCCTGCGGACCCTGCATCGGCATGTGGGACAGGATGGGTGCTGAAAAACAAGAAAGGAATACCATCGTGCATTCTTTCAACAGGAACTTTGCCAAGCGTGCTGATGGCAACCCCAATACACTGGCTTTTGTGGCCAGCCCTGAAATCGTAACCGCACTGGCCATTGCAGGAGACCTTACCTTCAACCCGCTTACTGATACCCTCATCAATGAAAAAGGTGAAGCGGTAAAACTTGATCCTCCAAGTGGTGATGAATTGCCTACCCGTGGATTTGATGTAGAAGATGCCGGATACCAGGCGCCTGCAGAAGATGGAAGCGGTGTTCAAATCAATGTGAAGCCAGACAGCAAGCGTCTCCAACTCCTCTACCCTTTTGCGGCATGGGAAGGCACTGACCTGAAAGGGCTGAAACTCCTGATCAAAGCAAAAGGCAAGTGTACCACAGACCATATCTCTATGGCTGGCCCATGGTTGAAATTCCGTGGACACCTGGACAACATCAGCAACAACATGTTGATCGGTGCACAGAATTTCTTCAATGAAAAAACAGACAACGTAAAGAACCAGCTCACTGGTGAATACGGAACCGTTCCTAACACACAGCGCGCTTACAAAGCAGCAAATGTTGGAACAATCGTTATTGGCGATGAAAACTACGGTGAGGGTTCTTCAAGAGAACATGCAGCCATGGAGCCCCGTCACCTCGGCGTCAAAGTGGTGATGGTAAAATCATTTGCAAGGATTCACGAAACCAACCTTAAAAAGCAAGGAATGCTCGCATTGACCTTTGCCAACAAGGAAGATTATAACAAGATCCAGGAAGATGACAACATTGATGTTGTTGGACTGACATCATTCACTCCTGGTCAATCATTGCAAGTGGTCCTCAACCATGCTGATGGAACTGCAGAAACAATTGAGGCCAACCACAGCTACAATGCCCAGCAGATTGACTGGTTCAAGGCTGGTGGAGCGTTGAATGTGATCAGGGCGAACAGCAAATAAATTGAATCTAAACAGTATTGCTCAAGGGAAGGGGAATCACCCCTTCCCTTTCTTTTTTGTTTTTTCGTATTCCTGCACTGCTTTGGGAAGCTGTTTTTTAACAGGTACAACAGTGGTATCCTTTGCAGGGTTGTTCGATGGAAGAATCGGTTGCTGACCTTTTTTCTCAAGTTGACCAAATACAAATTTTTCTGTTTTTACAACGTCCCCGGTAGAGGGGCCGTAATAGGTCCAGGTGCCATTCTTCACTTCAGCCCCTTCATGCTTGTTCACTTTTTCCACCATCCTGTCTGGATGATCCAGGTCTGGCACAATGATGGTGTCGTATGGATTTTTAGGATCAACAGCCTTGTAGCTTTCTTCCCTCAGGATGTCACCCAGTTGTGTGAAATATTGTTGCTTTCCATCACGGTATCCACCTTTGTAATTT
>CALPWM020000286.1 GCA_943327275.2 Chitinophaga pinensis | reverse complement strand
TATCGTATCCCAATAAAACATTTTCCATCTTTCCTTCCTTGTTGGGAACCTGGATGGCCAAAATGGTTGCTCCGTAGTTTGAAAAATCCACCGACATCCCTTCCTTATTCGACAACCTGAACATTTGCACTTTTTTGCCATCAAGCGTATCAGTAAAAGCCTTTTCCATATCAGCATTGGTTTTATTGTTTTTTTCTGGCTCAATCACACAAGAAGAGAAGCCAAGGAGGAACATCTGAAAAATGACAAGCAGTTTTTTCATTTTATTTGATTGATGGTCAGGCAGCATTGCCTGAAAATGCAATATAATATTTTGCAGCGAATCAACCCTCCTGAAACATCATTGGTATTCACCGGTGCTTATGGGGAACCGATTGAACCAAACCAATCTCATTGTTGTTACGAAATAGGGAAAAAAGAGGGAATATAGATAATATAACCCCTCCCCCGTTTTTTAAAAGCTTTAAAAAGCTGAAATTTGCGTTTTTAAATGAATGAGCAATATGCACGAGGAAAATGATGATATTTTAGAACAGATCACCTCATCGGAATACAAATACGGTTTTGTAACTGATATTGAGGCTGATGAGGCTCCAAAAGGGCTCAGCGAGGACACCGTCAGGTTCATTTCTGCCAAAAAAAATGAACCAGCCTGGATGTTGGAATACCGCCTGAAAGCATATAGGCATTGGCTTACCATGGAAGAGCCCAAATGGCCAAATGTGGAATATCCTCCGATCAATTACCAGGATATCATCTATTATTCAGCGCCCAAGCAAAAAATTGCACCAGACAGTCTGGATGACATCGACCCTGAACTCAGGAAAACCTTTGAAAAGCTCGGCATTTCACTCAATGAGCAAAAAAGACTCACAGGGGTAGCTGTAGATGCTGTAATCGATAGCGTTTCTGTGGCAACCACCTTCAAGGAGGAACTCTCAAAAGTGGGGGTAATATTTTGCTCCATGAGTGAGGCGATCCAGGATCATCCAGAATTGATCCAAAAATACCTGGGGTCTGTAGTCCCTGCAACAGACAATTTTTTCAGCGCTTTGAATGCTGCAGTATTCAGTGATGGGTCATTCTGCTTCATCCCTAAAGGGGTAAGATGCCCCATGGAGCTTTCCACCTATTTCCGCATCAACGCAGCCAATACTGGTCAATTTGAAAGAACACTGATAGTAGCGGAAGACGAGGCTTATGTAAGCTATCTTGAAGGTTGTACGGCTCCCATGCGGGACGAGAACCAGCTGCATGCCGCAGTTGTTGAAATCGTTGCCATGGAAAAGGCTGAGGTCAAATACTCAACTGTTCAGAACTGGTACCCCGGAGACAAGGAAGGAAAAGGTGGAATTTACAACTTCGTTACAAAGCGTGGCATTTGTGCAGGTGCCCACGCTAAGATATCATGGACCCAGGTAGAAACTGGATCAAGCATCACCTGGAAATACCCCAGCGTAATCCTCAAAGGAGACTACAGCATTGGAGAATTTTATTCAGTTGCTGTGACCAATAATTTTCAACAAGCGGATACAGGAACCAAGATGGTTCACCTCGGAAAAAACACCAAGAGCAGGATTGTTTCCAAAGGTATCTCTGCTGGCAAGAGCCAGAACTCTTACCGCGGCTTGGTCAGTGTTGCAAAAAATGCTGGCAATGCAAGAAACTTTTCACAATGCGATTCATTGCTCCTCGGAGACAAATGCGGTGCACATACCTTCCCTTACATCGAGGTCAAAAACAATACTGCTGTTGTGGAGCATGAGGCTACAACTTCCAAGATTGGCGAAGACCAGATTTTCTATTGCAACCAACGGGGTATTGATACAGAAACCGCAGTTGCTTTGATTGTAAATGGTTTCGCCAAGGAAGTAATGAATCAACTGCCCATGGAATTCGCTGTAGAAGCCCAAAAGCTTCTTGCCATCAGCCTTGAAGGAAGTGTCGGATAATTTCAATTAAAAAAAAGACAAAAGAAAAATATGCTAAAGATCAACAATCTGCAAGCCAGAATTGAAGAGAAGGAAATTCTCAAGGGCATCAACCTTGACATCAAGCCGGGAGAAATTCATGCCATCATGGGGCCCAATGGCTCAGGCAAAAGCACACTGGCCTCTGTTCTTGCAGGCAGGGCAGACTATGAGGTAACCGGAGGAACTGTGGATTTCATGGGCAAGGATTTGCTGGAGCTGTCTCCTGAAGACAGGGCTAAAGAAGGATTATTTCTTGCCTTCCAATATCCTGTCGAGATACCTGGAGTAAGCACAACAAACTTCATCAAATCTGCAGTAAACGAGAAAAGAAAATACCTCGGATTGGAACCATTGGATGCCGCCCAGTTCCTCAGGAATATGAAGGAAAAAATGAAATTGGTTGAGATTGACCAATCACTTCTCTCCCGCTCATTGAACGAAGGATTCTCAGGCGGAGAAAAGAAAAGAAATGAAATTTTCCAAATGGCCATGTTGGAACCTAAACTCGCCATTCTGGATGAGACTGATTCAGGACTGGATATTGATGCATTGCGCATTGTTGCCAATGGTGTAAACCAACTGCGCAACAAGGACAATGCATTTCTTGTGGTAACTCACTACCAGCGTTTGCTGGACTATATCGTGCCGGATTTTGTACATGTATTGTACAAAGGCAGGATTGTTCGTTCAGGAACAAAAGAACTCGCAAAAGAATTGGAAGTAAAAGGATACGACTTCATCAAAGCTGAAGTGGATCAGGAATTGGCCTAACCCCCATAAGTGTAAAAGGAAAATGATGGACGCAACGAACATATTGAAAGAGGCATTTGAAAAGCAAGATGGCGCAGGTGGAAACCTTGCGGAATACCAACAAGAAAACTGGAACATGTTTTCCGGATTGGGATTGCCTGCCATCAAGCATGAGGAATGGAAATATACCAGGATCAGAAATGTATTTACTGACCAACTTGTCATCAGCAATGACAGCAATCTAAGCCAGGATGTATTGGACAGCTTGATCCTTAAAGGAACAGAAAATGCCAACCGCATCGTTTTTCTCAATGGCCGATTTCTTGAGGGGTTGTCCAATACAACAGATCTCGCTGAAGCCATCTGCATCAAGCCGCTTGAAAAAGCAGCAGGTGATGAAGATGCTGATTTTGTCAACATTAATCTTGGCCACAGCCAGCGCTATCATGGAGATGGCATCAATGCATTGAATGCTGCATTCGCCAATGGTGGTGTATACATCAGGGTAAACAAGGGAGCAATCCTGAACAACCCCATCATCATCTACCATATTTCAGATTCAAGCCAGGGCCTTCGCTTCAGCCAACCGCGCATCCTGGTGAATATTCAGGAAGCTGCGCAAGTTGAAATGATTGAAACCTATATAAACCTGGGTGGTGGAGAAAACCTCACCAATGAAGTGGTGGAGATCTCAGCAGAAAAAGATGCAATACTGCATTATGTAAAACT
>CALPWM020000285.1 GCA_943327275.2 Chitinophaga pinensis | reverse complement strand
GACGCAAAATGAAGAACAGGTTCCTGCTGAAAACATTGAAAATGAGGTCAAGGAAACCATCAGCGAAACGGACCAGTTGAAACTTGATGTAGAAGAACAAAAAGAAAAGTTCATTCGCCTTTATGCGGAGTTTGATAATTTCAAGCGCAGGAATGCCAAGGAGCGGGTTGAGCTGATCCAGACTGCCGGGAGGGATGTGATCCAGTCGATGCTGGAAGTGATGGATGACTGCGATCGGGCAGAAAAACAGCTTCAGACCAGCGAGGACCTGCAACAAATCAGGCAGGGCATACAACTTGTATTCACCAAACTCAGGAATACTTTGCAGGCAAAGGGTGTCAAGGAAATGAAAAGCATTGGAGAAGAATTCAACCCAGACATTCATGAAGCCATCACTGAAATTCCAGTTAATGACCCTGCAATGGTCGGCAAAGTGGTTGATGAAGTAGAGAAGGGCTACACCCTCAACGATAAAATTATCAGGTATTCAAAGGTGGTTGTAGGAAAATAAATGGCTTTGTCCAATTAAACAGCAGATATGTCCAAACGTGATTATTACGAAATACTGGGGGTGACCAAATCCTCTTCAGCGGATGAGATCAAGAAAGCCTACCGCAAGGTGGCCATGCAATTCCATCCTGACAGGAATCCTGGCGACAAGGCCGCTGAGGAGAAATTCAAGGAGGCTGCCGAGGCATATGAGGTACTCAGCGACCAGGAAAAAAGAGCCCAGTATGATCGTTATGGCCATGCCGGAATGAACAGCCGTGGTGGCGGTTTTGGTGGTGGACAGGGCATGAACATGGATGACATCTTCAGCAATTTTGGGGATATTTTCGGTGACGATATTTTCGGAAGCTTTTTTGGCGGTGGCGGTGGTCGTCAGCGCGGCGGCGGTGGCGGTAGGGCCAGGGGAACACGTGGTAGCAATCTTCGCATTAAGTTGAAGATGAATTATGAGGAGATTGCCAAGGGTGCCAACAAGACGGTCAAGGTTAAAAAATATACCGGATGCACCAGCTGCGGTGGTTCTGGTGCGAAAGATAAAAATGCAGTTCAGACCTGTGGAACCTGCGGCGGAAGCGGACAGGTGAGAAAGGTTACGAATACTTTCTTGGGGCAGATGCAAACAGTGGGCACATGCACGACCTGTAATGGAGAAGGATCAACCATCACCAGCAAGTGTACTTCTTGTAAAGGAGAGGGCCGTGTGTACACAGAAGAAACGATCTCCATTGATATCCCAGCAGGTGTTCAGGATGGCATGCAGTTGAGTTTGAGTGGAAAAGGAAACGCTGGTGAACGTGGCGGCGCAGCAGGCGACTTGATTGTTTTGATTGAAGAGGAGCCGCATGCAGAATTGCAGCGCGATAACCTCAATGTGATATACGACATGCACATCAGCTTCCCTGATGCCGTGTTTGGCGCTAATCTTGAAGTGCCTACCATTGATGGAAGGGCCAAAATCAAGATTCCGCCTGGTACACAAGGAGGAAAAATTTTCAGGTTGAAAGGAAAGGGTTTTCCTTCCATCAACTCATATGAAAAGGGAGACCAGTTGATTCATGTCAATGTATGGATACCCCAAGAACTTTCCTCGGAAGAAAAAGAAATGGTGGAGAAGATGCGAGAGGCCAAAAACTTTCAGCCCCAACCGGATAAAAGCGAGAAAAGCTTTTTCTCCAAGGTCAAGGAAATGTTCGGATCATAAGTTTCATAAAACTCATTCTTTGATCTGCATGATCTGATCAATGTTCCTGCCATATCCATTGTAGTCGAGGCCATAGCCCACTACAAATAGATTGGGGATCTCAAATCCCATATAATCAATTTGGATGGGGAATTTTGTAGCCTCTTTCTTGTGCAGCAAAGCACAAATTTTCAATGAGCGGGGTTGCTGGTGCATCAGCTGGGGAAGAAATTCCGAAAGTGTTTTTCCAGTGTCAACGATGTCTTCCACAATGATGACATCCCTTTCAAAAACATCGGACTCAAGACCGATGGCTGTAACCACTGATCCTGAAGACTTGGTTCCTTTGTATGAAGCAAGTTTGATGAAGCTGATTTCTGCGGGGATTTCTATTTTCTTGAACAAGTCTGAAGCAAACATGAACGATCCGTTCAGTATGGCGATAAAGAGTGGTTTTTTGCCATCATAATCAGCATTGATTGTTGCTGCCATTTTTTCAATGGCTGCGTTAATATCTGCCTTGCTCAAGTAAGGCACAAACGATTTATCCAATACCTGTTTTTCCATCTTATTTTTTTGGGATCTTGATTTTTTGACCAACCTGCAAGGCTTCCTTTTTCAAGTGGTTGATTTTTTTGAGGGCTTCCACGGTGGTGCCATATTTTTTAGAGAGGCTGTACAGGGAGTCGCCTCGTTTTACCACATGTGTTTTTTTGACCTTGATGCGCTTGCCAGCTTTTTCTTTTGCCGGTTTAATTCCAGAGGTTGCCTTATCATCAGGTTCGATAAACTTACCGTTGTTTGCAATGGGTTGTAAAGGCCTGTTCCGGATCTTTTCAATAAAATTTTCCAGTTTTTCCTCTTCCTCGTTTTCTGCAAACTTGTTCAGTTCATTGAGCTGGTAAGCCTCAACGTATTTGATCAGGGTCTGGGCATAAATAGGATTGGTGGCGTATCCTGCCTTTTTCAGCCCCCATGCCCAAGCAGCATAGTCATCGGCATCGTATTCAAAAAGGAACGAATACCGTGGCTGGGATTTGAGGTAGTTGGAGTGGTCAAGGTAGGACGCTGTTGCGTCTTCATATTTTCTGAAACATTCTCCTTCCGCATCGTCATTGTGGTAAACTTTTTCTCCTGTCCAGCTGCTTTTGCACTTGATGCCAAAATGGTTGTTTGATTGCAATACAAGGTCACTTTTCCCCGCATTTGTTTCATGGATGCCCTGCGCAATTTTAATGGATGCAGGAATTCCCGTTCTTTCCATTTCCTTCACCGCGAGCGCTGCATATTGCTCGATGTATTTGATGATGTTTTCATTGGGAGCTTCCTGTGATAAGGCAGGAGAGCTGATCGAAAACAAAAAAGAAAATATTAAAACGATTGTGTTCTTTGGGTTCATTTTTATTATTTTTTAAGCAGGATGCTCAATCCATCCCTTACGGTCAACATTACTTTTTCCACCCGATCATCTTCACGAATAAATGCATTGAACGCGGCAATAGCTTTTGCACTCTTGCCACTGATTTTTTCTTTTAGCACTTCCCCATGGAAAAGGACATTGTCTATGATAAAGAAAGTACCGGGTTTAACTTTTTCGATCAACAAGCCATAGTAGTCAAGGTATCCGGTTTTATCGGCATCAATGAAAACCAGGTCCCAGTCTTCATTCATCGAAGGCAACAATTCCATGGCATTTCCCACGTGCAATTTAATCTGATGGGCATGTTCAGATCTATCGAAATAGGCCTGTGCAATGGCTGCGTCTTCTTCTCGCAGTTCGATGG
>CALPWM020000284.1 GCA_943327275.2 Chitinophaga pinensis | reverse complement strand
CAAGGGATGGACCGGACAACGGGCAGATCTTGATTTTCCTGCAAAAACCTTCAATCAGCTTTGGCGGGAAAAACACGAGAGTCCTACGCCTTTGTCCCCTTAAAACTATTGTTAACCAGATAAACCCCCCAAAGTGTAATCATTGTTCCGGCAACGATGAAGGCGGTTAATTTTTCTTGCATTAAGATATTTCCCAGGATAATGGCAACAATAGGATTGATGTAGGAATGCACAGCAACCAGTGCTGTAGGCAGACGCTTCAGCGCATATATATAGGCGCCAAATGCAATCACTGAGCCTATCAAGACCAGATACCCTATAGACAGCCATGCCTTGGCGGGTACTTCAGAAAGGGGAACGAAATTTCCAGTAATCAAAGAAAAGATTGAAAGCAGTGTACCGCTGACAAACATCTGCCATCCCAGCGAAAAATAGGGATCCATGTCTTTCGCTTGCTTGGCAGTAAACAAGGTGGAAAGTGCCCAGGCAATGCTCGCAATCACCCCATACAGGATGCCCAGCGAGAAATCAGTGTACATGATATGTTCAATGAAGTCAAAAAAGGTAATGACCACACCTGCAAACCCCATGGCAATACCCACAATGGTTTTGCGTTTGAATTTAACTTTATTAAAAACCAGTCCGGTGAACAATACAACCCAAATGGGCATGATGGCCCCAACAACTGAGCCTATTCCGCTTGGCATGTATTTTACAGAAAGCACACTGAAAGCATTGCTGATCACAAACATCAGGATCGACATCCAAAAGATCTGCCAGAGCTGGTGTTTTTGGGGAAGCATTTTCCTGAAAAACGTGAAGTAGATTACATACAAGCCCCCACCAATGAAGTGCCTCAGTCCGGAAAGCTGCAGTGGAGGAATGTATTCCACCCCTATTTTAGAGGCAAGCCAGGTTGTTCCCCAAAGAATCGAAACAACACCCACTGCAAAAAGGGCTTTGGATTTTTCTGATTTGCTGATCTGCATCCGGCCCGACATCAATGCCTGAAATGTCTGAGTCCTGTCATCACCATGGCCAGTCCGCTTTCTTGGCAGTATGCAATGGAGTCTTTGTCCCTGATGGATCCTCCGGGTTGGATAAAGGCCTCTATTCCTTCTGCATGGCTCATTTTTACGCAGTCATCAAATGGAAAGAATGCATCACTGGCCAATACAGCACCCTTCAAATTAAAATTGAATTGCTTGGCTTTTTCAATGGCATGCCTGAGGGAATCAATGCGGGAGGTCTGTCCACAACCTTTTCCAATCAACTGTTTGTTTTTTGCAATAGCAATTGCATTTGATTTCAGGTGCTTGCATACCTTGTTGGCAAAAATCAGGTCTGTTTTTTCTTCTTCACTAGATGCTCTTGCCCCGGCCTCTTCCCATTTTTCGAAATTTCCTTTGTCCTGGTCTTGCACCAATACTCCATTCAAAAGTGATTTGAATTGTTTTGTTGCAGGATGATCTTTTTTCTGGATGAGCAGGATTCTGTTCTTTTTTGTGGTCAGTACTTCCAGTGCATCTGCATCAAATGCAGGTGCAATCAGTACTTCAAAAAAGATCTCATTGATTTGTGCGGCTGTTGATATGTCGATGGTGCTGTTGCAAACAAGCACGCCACCAAAAGCACTTTCCGGATCTCCTTGTAACGCGTATTTCCATGCTTCAGCGGCATTTTCTCTGGTGGCAATACCACATACATTGGTATGCTTGATGATGGCAAAAGTAGATTCGGATTCACCATTGAATTCAGCAATCAATTGTACCGCAGCCTCAACATCCACGAGGTTGTTGTAGGAAAGCTCCTTGCCATGCAACTGGTCAAACAACTCATTGAGTTTGCCGAAAAAAATGCCTTGCTGGTGAGGGTTCTCACCATAGCGCATGATCTGCGGGTTTCCGGATGAATGCAGGAACTGGTTGGTATTGTCTGCAGTGAAATACTGTGCAATGGCTACATCATAATTCCCAACAATATCAAAGGCCTTGGCTGCAAAACTTCTTCTTTGCTCCAGGGTTGTTGTACATTGTTGTTCCCTGAGAATTTCTACCAATGGGGCATAGTCTGATTTTGACGCAATCACCACCAGGTCACTAAAGTTTTTGGCGGCAGCCCGGATCATCGAAGGTCCGCCGATATCTATTTTCTCAATGATGAGTTTTTCCTCTGATGTGTTGGCTACGGTTTCTTCAAAAGGGTATAGGTCAACAATCACCAGATCAATTTGAGGAATGGCATACTCTTTCATTTCCGCCAGATCCTGCTCTACTGCTCGCCTGCCAAGGATACCACCAAAAATCTTGGGATGCAAGGTCTTGACCCTTCCTCCAAGAATCGATGGATAGTCTGTCACAGATTCAACCGGAATGCATTCCAGTCCCAATTGTTCAATATACTGTTGTGTTCCACCAGTAGAATAAATGGCGACGCCGTTTTCGCTCAACAGCCTGACCAGTGGTTCAAGGCCATCTTTGTAGAAAACGGAGATCAGTGCAGCGCGGATTTGTTTTTGCATCATTATTGGGTTTGGTGGCAGCGAATCGTCTGGGGCCCCTCTTCTGGGATTGATTTAAAGCGCAAATGTAACTTTTGTGCTTCTTTTTCCCATTGGTTAATTTTCCACAATGGTGTTGATGCATCTGCGAGAATCAGGGTTCCTTTGCTGATCGCATCTTTCAGGTGTATGAGTGATATGGTTTTGGCATGACAGAGCAGCAACCAAGGCCTGATTTCTTTATCTTCCTGAATGCTGATCATGACTGGATCGTTTGGAAATGATTGAATTTTCCAATGCTTAATCCCAAGGGCAATGCCGGTTTGGCTGAGCAGTTCTTTTGTTTTATTCTTGTTCTCCAAAAAACTTGCTGAGGCAATAAGGATACCATGCTGGCCATGCCTGTGGATAATCGTTGCCGCTCCATGGGTGTTCAGCACATGGATCTCGTTGGTTTTGCTCGTTTTGATTTTTTCCATAAGATGCACCAAGGGTAAGGCAATTCCCAATAAAGCAAGACAGAAATACACAAATCGGTTGGGAGATTTGAACAGGAAATACCATGCTCCAGCATACAGGCAAACCAGGAGCATCATGGTATTGCTGATGTGAATTTGGTCAATCATGCCAAAAGGTATGTTACCCATCAGCAGCACATGATCATTCATCACCTGAATCAACTTATTGATTGCTGCTCCCAATCCTGTCGCCATCCAATCAAACGGATGAATGATACAGAGTAAAATTTCCATGACCAGTACCAGGCTCGACAAAGGGACTGCAACCAGGTTGGTGAAAAGGAAAAGGGTTGGAAAACGATGGAAATGGGCAATGACCAAGGGCGTAGTCAAAACCTGTGCTGCCAATGTGATAGAGACCATGCTCCACAGGTAAAGGGCTGATTTGTTTTTGAAGAAAACCAGTTTCTTGATTTTCTGGTCAAACAACAAAATGGATGCGACTGCCGCATAGCTCAATT
>CALPWM020000283.1 GCA_943327275.2 Chitinophaga pinensis | reverse complement strand
GCAAAATGCGTATCTATGTAAATGGTACAAATTTGTTCACGAAATCTCGCTGGAATATATGGGATCCTGAATTGGGTGATGGCCGTGGTACTTCATACCCCAATACGACCATGTACAATGTTGGTTTTAGGATCAGTTTCAACTAATAAAATTGCAGTCATGAAAATAAGGTTTATAAAAAAAATAAGTGCAATTTGTTTGATTACAATATTGCTGTTTACCGCAAGCGGATGTAGGAAAGGATTTCTGGATACAGTGCCGGATAATATTACAACTTTAGAAAACGTATTTGCCAGCAGGGTAATGTCAGAGCAGTGGCTGGCAAGGGTATACAATGCCATGCCAGACATGTGGCAGACACCATATGCCACACAATGGGGTGGAATGACAGACGAGCTGGACTATACCTGGATTTCATTGCCTATGAATAATGGTGCCTTGGTTCCAGATGGAACTGCTGGTTACTGGAATAGTTATTACCAGGCCATACGATATGCAGGTGTGTTTTTGCAAAACATTGACAAGAATCAGGAGATTTTGAATCTTAACAATGGTGCCCAATTGATACAGCAATACAAAGGTGAGGCACGTTTCTTGAGGGCGTATTATTATTTTCAGTTGATGAAGATTTATGGTCCGGTTGTCCTGATGGGTGAAGTTCCTGGTGATGTATCCACTGATTATCAATTGCCCCGCAACACCTGGAGTGAGTGTGTGGAATATGTAATGAGTGAAATGGAAAAATCAAAACAGGATGTACCAGATGTGCATACAGTAAATGGCTCCTCTGACCTTACACAGGTAGGCCGTATTACAAAAGGCATTGTAATGGCTGTTCAATCGCAGGTATTGCTCTTTGATGCCAGTCCTTTGTACAACGGAAATACAGAGTTGAGTGACTTTAAAAATATGGATGGAAAGCAACTCATCAGCCAGACCTACGATGCCAATAAATGGAAGAAAGCAGCAGATGCTGCAAGAGCAGTTATCAACTTGAATAGATGGCAGTTGTACAAGGAGGCCAATCCAGATCCTTTCCGTGCCGCCTTTCTTTCTGTAAAAAATCTCTATTGGAATGGCTGGCAAGCCGAGGGTATTTTCCTCCGTCCTTCAACAGCCGTTAACGATGGCGGTGCAGGATGGTCTCGCCACTGTGCACCACGCAACAGCAATGGTACTGCATGGAATGGCATGGGTGTTTTCCAGGAACTGGTGGATGGTTATCGCATGGCCAATGGCCGGGGAATCACTGAATCAGGTTCTGGGTATACAGAAACCGGCTTTTCAGTCGCGAGGGCAGGTTATTATGTGGCAAGTACCAGCAATATGTATGCAAACAGGGAGCCACGTTTTTATGCTGACATTACCTTTAGCGGGTCTGAAGTGCCTGTTGTACCAATTGCTGGTCAAACCTTTGTTGGATTCTTTTTTACCGGTAATTCAGGCAAGCAAGGGGCAGCACGTGATTGGCCCAAAACCGGATATACTGCCCGTCGCAACATACACCCCAATACAAATTTTGGAACAAGTGCATTCATCACCCGTCCTGCAATGATGATAAGGCTTGCTGAAATTTATCTCAATTATGCTGAAGCCTTGAATGAGTTTTCCCCTGGAAGTCCGGATATTTTGGTTTATCTGAATCTTGTTCGTGACCGTGCAGGATTGCCTGCGCTTTTACCAGGATTGTCACAAGCGGACATGCGCACACATATCCGTACTGAGCGAAGACTTGAATTGGCTTTTGAAGGACACAGGTACTTTGATGTACGTCGTTGGAAAGTGGCGGGAACGCCAGAATTTCGCCAGGGGGGTGCATTTTTTGGTATGAACATGGACCAGGGAACTGCACTGAATTCTACTGGTTTTTATCAGCGCACTGTTGCAGTGATAAGAGCGCCTTGGAACAGAAAAAATTATTTCTGGCCAGTTCCACAGTCAGAAATCGATCGCAACAAGAAACTGGTACAATTTCCTGGCTATTAATTGATGCATTGGTATAAAAAATAAAGTATATGAAAAAAATCAAACCATTCATTCTTCTTTTGACTTGTGCATCCATATTTTCAGCTTGTCTCAAAGAAGAAGCGTACAATAAAAAAGGAGACTCAACTTCAGATGGTGTTGTATTTCTCCAACAAGCGGTAACTTTTCCTCAGGAACTTACTATTTTTCCATTTGTTGATACTGCACGCAGGTTCACATTCAATGCAGGATTTGGTGCAGTTGGTTATTCATCAAAAGATATCAATGTTAAATTCGAAATAGACAATGCAGCTTTTGATAGTATTAACCGTGTAAGACAGGTTGCAGGTCTGCCTTTGTATCTTAAGTTTCCAGCAGATGCCTATACCATTGATGCAATGGAAACAACGATACCAAGTGGGAGCTTGACTTCAGGAAAAATAAATGTGAGCTATTTTTCAAAAAAGTTTAATCCCTTATTGAACTATCTTTTGCCAATAAGCATCAAAGAGGCATCTGGATACACCCCCAATCCTAAATTGAAAACTGTATTCATTGTAGTGTCAAAATTACAGGGCAGACTGGTTCCAACCAGTGTGAAGGCCACTTGGGGTATCACTGCTGATAGTGAAGAACTTGTGGGCGAAGGATCAAATGGGGGAGCCATCAGGGCAATTGATGGTGATATTGCTACATATTGGCATACACCCTGGTATCTTTCAAATCCACCTTTCCCACATTGGTTGAGAATTGACATGAGGCAGCCCAGTTTTATTGACAGAATCGCAATGGCGCCAAGACAGAACAACTCCAATGGATTTGTACTTTTCAATTTGGAAGGAAGCCTCAATGGTACAACATGGACCACGCTGGGAAATAATCTTGTATTTGATCCAACCAAGCGGGATGGAACATTCCAGGAATTTGCCATTACACCAACTTCTGTTCAGTTTATCAGAATAACAATGTTGGCATCCCGTGTGCCAACAGAAAGATCAACTCATCTAGGAGAAATAAATGTCTATCGATACTGATTCCAGGAAACGGGTTGCATACTGATTTTGCAACCCGTTTTTTTAAGAGGTTTGGTTGAATTTGAAGCAAGTACCGATAGACCATTTAAATTACCTTGTTTTGCTGAATTTCAGCCGCATGCCTGAAGGTTTTGATTTGAATATTCCCTCCTCATAAGCGAGTTCTCCATTAACCAACACTTTCTTGATCTTACTGCGAAATGTTCGGTCCATCAATGGCGACCACTGGCATTTGTAGAGCAAATTATCAGCTGTTACTTTCCATGGGTTATGGAGGTCTACCATTACAAGGTCTGCAAAATAGCCTTCACGAATGAATCCCCTGTCTTTTATTCTGTAGACCTCTGCCACTTGATGACTTGTCTTTTCTACAATTTTCTCAAGGGAGATTAAGTTGTTGTGGTACATTTCAAGAAGGACAGGTAAGGCATGTTGTATCATTGGCCCTCCGGGTTTAACCTGCTCGTAACTGCCTAATTTTTCTTT
>CALPWM020000282.1 GCA_943327275.2 Chitinophaga pinensis | reverse complement strand
TTGTTGAACCTTGCCAGTTGTGCCATGGCCTTGATATTGTCCAGTGTATGGGCTGGATTGTAGGGAGCATTGTTCTCCGCAATATCATTGATGCCTGCCTTGAGCACCATGATTTCGGGTTGTAAAGCGATTACATCATCATACATTCTCAACAACATTTGGGGAGTTGTTTGGCCACTGATGCCCCTGTCAAAATAAGGTTTGCCAGCGAAAAATTCGGGACGAAGCCTGATCCAACCTTCAAAAATGGAATTGCCCATGAAAACTACACGTGTTTCATTTTTCAATGGCGGTTCTACTCTCTTGTTATCGGCTGCATATTTTTTAAAATTGGCCCAATCTATCCAGTTGTCATTGATCGTTTTTTGCGCCATGATTGAGATTGAAATAAATAACAATGCGAACCCTGTCAATAATTTTTTAGCTGTTTGTTTCATCTTTTTTTGTTTGTAATTGATTATCCATACAATTCGAAATGGATTGATTTTTTATCAACCCCCATATCCTGAATGCGTTGCCTGGCTTCTGTAATCATGTCTTTCCATCCACAGAGATAGAAATGGGGCATTTCAGTTTTGCCTTCCATCAGCTGTTCATAGATACCATGCACATATCCAATACAAAGGCCCTCTCCCACGGTTTCTTCCCTTGAAAAAGTTGGGAAATAATGGAAGCTTGGTAATTTTTGCTTAAGATCAAGCAACTCTTCCAGGTACAATGCATCCTGGCATTTTCTTGTACCATAAATCAGGTAAATGTCTTTGTGGGGAATATTGTTGTGGTGGATGTGCTGGATCATGGACCGAAAAGGTGCGATTCCTGTTCCTGTGCATACCATGAAAATATCTGTGGCAACAGGATCTGTCAATACAAAATGACCCTGCGGTCCTCTGACCGGAAAAGCAGTACCCACCTTCGCTTCATTGAAAAGATAGGTTGTTCCCAGCCCTCCTTCCATGAGGACAATGATCAACTCAAAAACATTGGTTCCATCGGGTGCCGATGCAATGGAATAGCTTCTCCAACGCTTGTTGGGCTGTTCGTGAATGGGAAGATCCAATGTTACAAACTGACCCGGAATGAAATCAAACCTTTCGAGCTCAGGAATTTGTATCCAGAACTTTTTGGTGGAGGCCGTTTCATTTTCAATGCGGATGATCTTTCCTGTTTGCCATGGTTGAGCTGCCATAAGCTAAATTTTATTTTGATTGAATGCGGGATTGAACATGCATTGCTCAGGCTTTGAGTTTAACCATCACCAGTCCAAAAACCATCATGGCCAATCCTGTGTAAAGATTGATGCCGTGTTTGAGTGTAGTGGTTGTTGCATAACCAATCAACAAAACAAGGGCAACCAAAATGAAAAAAACGCCAATGATAAAACTCAGTTGATTTAATTTTTCAGACATGTTGTTGGTTTTAGAAGAAAATGATGTTCAATAAGATGGTGATGATCAGCAAGATGATGCCCAATGGTGCCGGCTTAAGATACCACCGCTTTTCAGTACCATATACTTTTTCAGTCAGCGAATAAACCAATCCTCTTAACTCCTCATCAGGCTTGGGTTTGGTAACAAGGCTGACAGCGATTGTTGTAAAGAAATTGGCAATCCAGGAAAATGAAGCGACAATAAATGCCTGCCCCATCCCACTGCTGATGGGATACATCGGAGATATCCAGCCGCCCTTTCCCTCAGCAATGGTAAGGCCATGGGTGATGGCTGCGGCAAGTGTACCGGCAACCAATCCCCAGAATGCGCCATGCCCGGTTGTTCTCTTCCAGAACATGCCCAACAGGAAGGTGGCAAAAAGAGGACCGTTGACAAAACTGAACACCAGTTGAAGGAAGTCATTGATGTTGTTGAAACTGGCCGCGATATAGGCTGTTCCGATAGAAAACAAAATACCAAACAGGGTAACAAGCTTACCGACATTCAGGTAATGTTTGTCAGACTTGTTTTTAAAGAAATAGGCCTGGTAAATATCATAGGTGAACACTGCATTGAAGGCCGTTACATTGCCTGCCATGCCGCTCATGAACGATGCAATCAATGCTGTTATGCCTACGCCCAACAAACCGCTGGGATAATAATGTGCAATCAATGAAGGCAGGGTCATGGTATAATCGTATCCACCAGCGGCATCTGTTGGAATCCTGTAATCACCCGAATCCAATGCTGACTTGGTCAGGGCAATGGCAATTACACCAGGAAGAACAACAATCAGTGGCATGAACATTTTTGGAATGGCGGCGATGATGGGTGTGCGTTGGGCAGCACTCATGTTTTTGGCAATCATGGCGCGTTGGACAACAAGGAAATCTGTACACCAATAACCAAAGGACATCACAAAACCCAATCCAAAAATCAATGACATGAAATGTATACCCATCGGGTTGGCATCCGCATCACCCATGTACTTCCATGCATGCGTCAATTGGGGTTCAAGGTTTGTTCTGATGGTATCCCATCCACCCGCATCTTGCAAGGCAACAATCACCAGCGGCGAAAGTCCTAATACAATGAGGAAAAACTGCAGGACTTCATTGTACACTGCACTGGTGAGTCCTCCAAGCAAGGTATAGGCCATCACAATTCCTGCGGCTATCCAGATGCAGAGGTCAAAATTCCAGTGAAGGATAACCTCCAATAGTTTGGCCAACGCATAGAGTGAAATGCCGGAAGAGAAAATCGTCATGGCTGCAAAAGTGAGTGCATTCAGTGCCCTTGTCTTTTCATCAAACCGTAAAAAAAGATATTCCGGTACACTTCTGGCTTTGCTGCCATAATAGAATGGCATCATGAATACACCCAGGAATACCATGGCGAAGATGGCGCCCACCCAATAAAAATGGACGGTCATGATGCCGTACTTGGCTCCTGAAGCCACCATACCCAACACCTCCTGGGCACCAAGATTGGCGGAAATGAATGCAAGCGAAGTAATCCAAAGGGGTATGCTTTTGTTGCTGTTCAGAAAATCATTGCTGGAGGTGATTTTTTTCTTGATGATCACACCTACAGCAACTACAAAAACGAAATAGATGAAAATAACGAGATAATCGGCAAAATGAAGATTCATGGCAATCGTTGGCTTGGGTTAATTGACCTTAAAATAAGCAAAAAATCCCTAAAAATGAGTGATTGTGCAGAAATTAAATACTTCCTTTGAATAATTCTTCGAGATAATTTTTAACTTTATTGGAATCAAAAAAATAAATCGTCATGCAGAATAATCAGCTCTCCACAAAAGAAATCAATCCATTGGGAAGCCTCGATGAGTGGGAAGACGACTTGCTTGAAAGATACCCGGATCCTGAAAAAATTGCAACAGCAAAAGCAACGGAATCATACAGAAACTATGAGGAGCCTGCACGCGATACCGTTCGCGAATTTTACAGGTTGAACCATACCTACCAGACCTATGATTTTGTCATGGAGAAGAGAAGGCAATACCTTTCATTTGACAAGAAGGAAATGCCGATCTGGGATGCATTTG
>CALPWM020000281.1 GCA_943327275.2 Chitinophaga pinensis | reverse complement strand
CTGTCCCATGGATGTACAACAAATTGCCACGGAGATTTTTGGCATGCGTGATGGGTGAACCCTTCACAAAATCTTCCCTGTTTTCCTGGGGTAGCCCCATATACCTTTCCTGATAAATATTGTCATAGGTCAACTGGAAGGCAACGGCAGCAATGGAAATTCCGGTCTTGTAAATTTCAGGATACCTGAACATGAGATTTAATGTTGCGGATCCACCACCACTCCATCCCCATACTGCAACGCGGGAAGTATCAATGAAGCCCATCTTGAACACTTCTTTGGCGGCCTTGGCCTGGTCGTCGATGTTGACAACACCTATTTTCCGGTAGATGGATTTTCTCCATTCACGGCCCTTGGGCACTGGCGTTCCGCGATTATCGATGGTCACATAAACATAGCCATCCTTGCGCATGTCGCCGGCATACAGTCTGTTTCTTCCTACGCCAAAACGATCAATTACATTGGCTCCGGCAGGCTCTGAGTAAACAAAGAAAACCACCGGATATTTTTTGGATGGATTGAAATTTTCTGGCTTCACCATCCATCCGTCCATTTCCACGCCATCATCCGTTTTCACCTTGAAAAATTCGATGAGCGATTGCTGGTTTGCAACTTTGTTGATGGCTTCTTGGACAGCGCTTTTTCCATTGCCATCCAGATGGGTGTTGAGGCTGATGGCCTCGGTTACATATTGTACCTTATGATTAGAAAAACTGTGGAAAGCAAGATCTGCAACAGGTGAGATGTTATACTGGTGCGTGCCTGGCTGGGTGTTGGGGGTTATGCGTTCAGGAGTCGCGCTGTCATTGAGTTTTGTGCGATAGAGGTATTTCTGGGTGGCATTATCGGGTGATGCATAAAAATAAACATAGCCCTCTTTTTCCGTGACTGCCGCGATTTCTATCACATCAAAATTACCCTGGGTGAGGAGAACCGACTCCTTGCCATTGCGGGACATCTTGTACAGATGCCGCCATCCGTCTTGCTCAGAAACCCACAAAAAGGATTTGCCACCATCAAGCCAATCCCATCCGCCATAGCTGTAATCGTCATCAATGGAGGGAAGAATATCAATCCAGGCTGCGTCTTTTTCTGCGTGGATGCTAAAGGCCTTGCCAGTGTTAGCATTGGCCATATGCAAAATGCTTTCATTCTGTTTCCTGTTGAGCTGCTGGATGATGAGCTCATCCTTACCCGACCATTCCATCCTTGGAATATAATGTTGGCGCTGATCACCCGGAATATCCATCCAGGTCTTTTTACCAGTGGCAAGGTCAATGACACCAATCCTGACGGCGGAAGGAGCCTCTCCCACTTTTGGATATTCAACGGGTATGGGCTTGGAATAAATACCAGATGTATTGTCCATCATCATAAAATCTTTGGTGCCCGCAGCATTGACCTGCCAGAAGGCGATCTTTTTCCCATCTGGGCTCCAACGGAAACCATCGCGGCAGGCAAATTCCTCTTCATACACCCAGTCAAATGTTCCATTGATCATGCGGCGGTTGCCATCGGTTGTCAATGCCTTGATGGCAGCGGTTTTCAGGTCTTCGATATAGATGTTTTGTTCAGAGACAAAGGCAGCTTTCTTTCCATCCGGGGAAAGCTTGGCAAACATCAGGGTCTGTGCCGGCCTTGATTTCCCCAGCTGATGCCATTTTTTTGAAAGGTCATCATATACCCAATAATCACCCTTTGTGTTGTAGCGCCAAACCCTTGCCGTATTGGCAAAAACCAGCAATTGGCGGGTCTTTTCATTCCATGTATAATCGTCCATTACCTTGAAAAGATCCGCCTTGTTCAATACCAAGGCTCCGATTATTGTATCTACGTCACCTGTCAAAACATCGGTTTTGACCAAGGCATTTTTTGATAGAGAGAATATGCCTTTACCGTCTGAAGACCATTGTGTTTTGGACTGGGCCTGCAGGTTTGCAGCATGGACAAAAGAAAGGAGGAACAACAGAACAAGGGTTTTGAATGGCTTCATATTCATTGTATTTGGCTTGAAACTGAAAAATAGGAAAGTTCACTTATACTCAAATGGTTAATTTTGTGAAGGAAGCGATAAAATGGAAAAAGAGAAACTCCGCCTGGACAAATACCTTTGGTCAATACGGTTGTTCAAAACAAGAACTGCTGCCAGCGCTGCATGCGAAAAGGGCCGGGTCAAGTTGAATGAAGAAAGCGTAAAGGCCTCCAGGGCTGTAAAGACAGGAGATATCTATGAAGTAAAGACTGAGGAGAAAAAATGGACCATCAAGGTGATTTCATTATTGCATACCAGGGTTCAATACAGTGAAGCGATCAAGCATTATGAAGACCTTACCCCTCCGGAAGAAGTCGAACGCATTGCCTACCAATCGGCTTCATTCTTCTCTGGAAAAAGACCTTCCAAAATTGGAAGACCAACCAAAAAAGAACGCAGGGACCTTGGAGATTTTTTAGAACTGGATGATTGATAGAATGGATGCGCATCCATTGACATTGAAACATCCCTGCAACAATAGTTGCCCAAATATTTAGCCAACATGAACATCCACATCATCAGCGTAGTACCGGAATTGCTTGAAAGCCCGTTTGGGCATTCCATCATGAAACGTGCAGCAGCAAAGGGTTTGCTGCACATCACTGTACACCCTTTGAGAAAATGGGCCATCAATGAATACGGGATGGTAGACGACTATCAGTTTGGCGGTGGTGCCGGAATGGTGATGATGTGCGAGCCATTGGCAAATGCCATTGAGGAACTGAATGCAGTCCACCATTTTGATGAAATCATCTACCTGACACCAGATGGTGAAGTATTCAACCAAAGCATGGCCAATGGATTGTCCCTCAAAAAATCATTGCTGTTCATCTGTGGGCATTACAAGGGAATTGATCAGCGGATACGCGACCACTATATCACCAAAGAAATATCGATTGGTGATTTTGTCATGAGTGGCGGTGAACTGGGTGCTGCTGTGATTGTAGATGCGATAGGACGATTGCTTCCGGGTGTACTCAACGATGAAACCTCAGCCCTGTTTGACTCTTTCCAGGACAATCTCCTTGCCCCTCCAGTCTATACAAGACCCGTTGATTTTCGGGGATGGAAAGTACCGGATGTCTTGATGAGCGGAGACCACAAAAAAATCGAGGACTGGCGATATGAGCAAGCCTTGAAAAGAACGGAAGAGAAAAGACCTGACCTGTTGAAGGATTGACACATAAACAAATGCCATGATTGATTGCCTGGTGCTCAATTAAAAAAGAAAAGCTAGGCAGATTTTTAGCAAAAAAAATTCTTTACACCTAACCTGTTGAGATATTAAGTTATGCTGTAATAATTCCCCTCCTGGCCAGGAGGGGTGGCACGAAGTAGGCTGCACCGAAGGTGCAGACGAATGAGTGCCGGGGTGGTGGAATTACATTTTCAAAAAACTTGAAGGAAGAAAATTCAAAAGGCAATATAATGTTGGTTACGTCATTCTTGTTTTCTTTTTCACTTGAGAAAACTTAGCCATAGAATCAG
>CALPWM020000280.1 GCA_943327275.2 Chitinophaga pinensis | reverse complement strand
GTCAGCGGTTTCAAACAACAGTTTTCCATTAAGATCCATTTTTTTCAACCTGCTTTCCTGCTCATCAAATACCCAAATCGTATTGTCATATCCCTGTGCAACGGCCTGGGCCTGAAAGATATTTGCCTTTCGAATATCAATTTTATTGACCACCTGCATCAGCCTGTCCAGCACAAGGATGATCCTGTATTCCTTGAAATAAAGCAGGCTTCTCAATGAATTGTCAGCTGAAATGCTATAGAGTTTCCCATACCGCCTTACCTCATTGAATACACCCATAGAATCAAGATTGGCATTGTATTTCTTGAGCTGACCTGAACTGCTCAGTGCAAATACATTGCCCAGCTGATCTGGCATGCAATAGGAAAAATCACCCTTGATTGATTTGGAAGGTTCAGTCAGTAGAATTTGTTGCGCCTCTCCGGTATTGATCAAACAACCAAGCATTGTTGCAATGACAATCAGGATTTTCATGTCAGTTGAATTTCAGTTGTAACGCTGTACCATCAAGCACTGCATAGGAATCATATTTTATCCAATCCCCAAGGTTGATGTAACGGCTCTGTTCATTCAGCTGAAAATCGATAGGGAGATGCCTGTGTCCAAAAATGAAAAAATCATATGAATGCTCCTTGAGCAATTCCCTGCAATAAAGAATCAGCCATTCGTTCTCCTCGCCCAGGAATTTTTCATCACTCTCCCCTGTAGAAGCCCTGCTGCTTTTGCTGAAATAAGCGGCCAGTGAAATGCCAAAAAAAGGAGGAATCAATCCGAAAAGAAATTTTGACAATGGATGCCTGAAGACTTTTTTGATGGCCTTGTACCCATGATCACCAGGGCCAAGTCCGTCGCCATGTCCAATCAACAGTTTCTTTCCATTGAATTCAAAAACCCTGGATTCATGGTAAACAGGAATATTCAACTCCTTTTCAAAATACCCAGACATCCACATGTCATGATTCCCAACAAAAAAATGAACGGGTATGCCAGCGTCTGTCAATTCAGCAAGCTTACCCAAAATCCGCACAAAGCCTTTGGGCACTACTTTTCTGTATTCGAACCAAAAATCAAACAGATCCCCCACGATAAAAATAGTTGCAGCATCGGCCTTGGCACGCTCAAGAAACGCAACAATTTTTTTCTCCCTGACAAGGCTGGACGCATGATCTGGGACACCGAGATGAAAGTCGGAAAGAAAATAAACCTTTTTCCCGTCAGGAATTTGCATGGCCAAAGATACTGCTTATTGGGAATTGTGTTAAGTACCTATTTATCAAGCAGAAAGCAAAATACTTCCTTTGGGCCATGAACACCAACAACAAGGGTTTTTTCGATATCAGCCGTACGGCTGGGACCCGTGGCAAAAGAAATCATTGAGGGTAACTTATCTCCGTACTTTTTTTGCATGAACACAAGGGCATCTTTGATATCGTAAACAAGCTGGCTGGCCTTTGCGATGCAGATGTGTATGGGTGCGTATACACTGGTCAATCTTCCAGAAGACTCTGTGCTGCTCAGCACCATTGAACCGGTTCTTGCCACCAATACTTCACATTTGGTGATGGAAACATCAGCATCTCCCAGTGGCTTTTCAGAAAATTCAGGAAAACCAAATGATGCCAAAGCTGATTTGATGTTCTCATCCGCACAATGAATCTCATCCCATCCCCGGTCTGTAACCAGCTGCCTGATTTGGTCAACCAAGTCTTCCTCATTGGCACAAAAAGAAAATTTACCAAGCAGGGAACTGAATTTTTCAGCAAACAATACAGAAAGATCATCTGCGGTGTTTTCAAAAGCAAAATTGATCTTTTCTATTCCGGGGAAAGGCTGTTCCACTGATTGTGTCAGCGCTTTTCGGATGTTCTTCAGTATGCCTTCTTTTCCAGTAGATGCCTCCATGCTTATGCAGGATTTTGTTCTCCTTCTGATTCTTTTTCGCTTGAATCGACTTCGGGTGCTGCTGATTCGATAACCTCAGCAACAGGCTGATCCTCAGTTTCAGGCTCAGCATCTGTTGCAAATATTTTCTTCTCCTCGTAAGGACGCTTGCCAATCAGGTCTTCCACGTCTTGCTGGTGAAGTACTTCACGGTCCAACAAAGCCAGGGCAATCTTTTCGACCTCCGCTTTCTTTTCGGTCAGCAACTCAATGGTGCGCTTGTACGCCTGATCCACCAAAACCCTCACCTCACTATCAATGATTTTTCCTGTTTCCTCACTATAGGGTTTGGTAAAAGTGCTCTCCTGTGCGGGATCATAAAAACTAACATTGCCGACCTTTTCGCTCATGCCATAGACGGTAACCATGGCATAAGACATTTTGGTTACCTGCTGCAGATCATTCTGTGCTCCAGTAGAGATCTTGCCGAAGAAGATTTGTTCACTGGCCCTACCACCGAGGGTCATGCACATCTGATCGGTCAACTGTTCGGTATTGTAGAGGTACTGCTCTTTGGGCGTGTATTGTGCATATCCCAGTGCAGCTACGCCACGGGGAACAATGGTCACTTTCAACAAAGGATAAGCATGCTCGAGGAACCATCCGCAAACGGCATGGCCTGCCTCATGGTAAGCAATGATTTTCTTTTCTTCAGGAAGGATGATCTTGTTCTTTTTTTCCAATCCACCAATTACCCTGTCAATGGCATCCTGGAAATCATCCATATCAACCTGATCCTTGCCTTTACGGGCGGCAATAAGGGCCGCTTCATTGCATACATTCGCAATATCTGCACCGGCAAATCCGGGAGTCTGCTCGGCCAGCTTGTGGATATCCAATTTTTCTGAATGCTTGATGGGCTTGAGGTGAACAAGGAAAATGGTTTCACGCCCTTTTACATCAGGCTTGTCAATGCTGATCTGCCTGTCAAACCTTCCAGGCCTCAACAATGCACTGTCCAGTACATCAGGACGATTGGTTGCAGCAAGAATGATGATTCCACTGTCTCCGCCAAAACCATCCATT
This sequence comes from Chitinophaga pinensis, assembly GCA_943327275.2. Taxonomy (GTDB): domain Bacteria; phylum Bacteroidota; class Bacteroidia; order Chitinophagales; family Chitinophagaceae; genus Pollutibacter. The sequence continues at coordinate 555 of CALPWM020000280.1, read as the reverse complement.
TCAACCAGCAATTGGTTGAGTGTATTTTCGCGCTCATCATTGCTCATCATCATGTTCTTTCCACGGGCACGACCAATGGCATCAATCTCGTCTATGAAGATGATACAAGGAGCTTTTTCCCTGGCTTGCTTGAAAAGATCACGCACCCTGCTGGCACCCACACCCACAAACATCTCTACAAAATCAGAACCAGACATGGAGAAAAATGGCACCTGTGCCTCACCTGCCATGGCTTTTGCCAACAATGTTTTACCAGTACCGGGAGGGCCAACAAGCAAGGCTCCTTTGGGAATTTTTCCACCAAGGGCTGTATATTTTTTGGGATGTTTAAGGAAGTCAACAATTTCCATTACTTCCTGCTTGGCCTCATCCAGGCCTGCAACATCCTGGAAAGTGATATTGACCTTCGTACCCTTATCAAAAAGCTGGGCCTTTGATTTTCCGATATTGAAAATGCCGCCGCCTCCGCCGCCACCACCGCCAGCGCCACCACCCATCTTGCGCATCATCAACACAAAAAGCAGTCCAAACATCAGCAATGGGAAAAGCACATTG